>WFOZ01000732.1 GCA_015487825.1 Planctomycetaceae bacterium | reverse complement strand
TTCTTGCCCCAGGTAACAACCCTTATTGAATGAGATCGCAGAATCGGTTCGATCAATTTCCTGGGCCAGATTTTCACTGTTGAAATCGACGCCATATTCCGGGAAGCCACTTTCAATTCGCAATGTTTCCCATGTTTGATGCCCGGCAAAAGTTGCTCCTGAATTGATCAGTTGCTTTTTGAATTCGTCTGCTTTTCCCTGCTCTACAGAAATCTGAAAGCCCGGTTGATTGAACCAGTCCACTTTTCGGACGTGAAAACCGTTCCCTTCATTTTCAATTTGCAGATGCCCGTTGAGGCCAAGTCCCGCTATTTGTGGATCAATTATTTCAAGCAATGCAGCAGCTTCGGGACCAGTCAGATAGAATAACTTTCGGGCTGCCGTCACGTTTTCAATCGAGACATCTTCCGTAATTAAATAGCGATCCAAATGAGGAATGATGACTTCGGCTGCTCCCGTATTGGTATCGATAACCAATTGGTCTGCTTGTGCAAAGACATAAATGTGTCCTAATGTTTTGCCTTGAATGCTCGTCAGAAAAGCTTCGCACCCCTGTCCTGACTGTAATTTGTTGATCTCGTTGGTGCAAAAACCATGCAGAAACGTACTGCGGTCTTCGCCGGTTAACCGTATTTCATCCCGAAATGAAATATCAAATAACGCAGTCGCTTGATGGGCAGCCTGGTATCCTGCTTCCAGATCGGAGGTCCCATTTGAATTCGTATTATGTGGTTCGTTCATTTATTGTTTCGTTTCATCAAAGTATTTCATGGCGAGCTGAGGGATTTCAGCCGCAGTGTAGCACTTTTCCACCTTGTTGACCTGCGCCCGGTCCCAGTTCAATCTGCCAGTTGGCTGCGGCAAGTATCATCGGATGATGTTCAATAATAATGATTGTATTTCCTTGCGATTTAATTGCCAGTAGCGTGTTAAGCAGTTTTGAAATATCTGCCGCATGCAGACCGCTGGTAGGTTCGTCTAATATTAAAATGGAATCTTTAATATCCAGAGACATTTCCCTGGCCAGTTTCAGACGCTGGGCTTCACCACCTGAAAGAGTGCTGGCCGGTTGCCCGAGGCATAAATATCCCAAACCAATTTGTTGAAGCGGTTCCAGGCGTTGTTTGATCGTAGTGATGTCCGCCCACATTTCCAACGCTTCGTCAATGGTCATTTCCAGTAATTCGCAAGGGGAGTAGCCTTTATATTTTACAGCGAGTGTCTGAGGATTGAATCGCCGGCCCAGGCATTGCGGACAGGTCACAAGTGCATCGCTAAGCAGCTTCATTTTCAGTCGTACGTTCCCTTGCCCTTTGCATTGCGGGCAGGTACCACTTTCAGAATTAAAGCTGAAATGACCAGCGTTATACCCACGAATACGAGCCAGTTTTGTTTGAGCCAAAAGTTTACGAACATGATCCCAGGCTCCCGAAAATGTTGCCGGGCAGGAGCGAGCACTTTTGCCGGGAGGTATTTGATCTACCACAAACAGTTTTTCAAATGGTTGATCGCAGTGAAGATTTCCCAGTTCTTGGCGGGAAGGTGGACGTTCTCTGTGAGGATACTGCCTTGCAAAAAGATGCTTTTTCAAAAGCGGAGCTAGCGAATCAAGAACCAGTGTGCTTTTCCCGGAGCCACTCACTCCGCAGATACAGGTAAGCTGTTCGAAGGGAATTCGTATCGAAACATTTTGCAGATTGTGCAGCGTCACATGTTCAAGTACGATTGCTGCCGTTTTCTTATCGATAGAATTCTTTTCTGTTCGTACTGTCTTCCAGCTTGAAGAGATATTGAGATATTTCCCGGTTGCAGTTTCCTTAGAATTTTTCAGTTCTTCAGGCGATCCTGCGAAGAGCAGTTGTCCGCCCTGCTTACCACCTGCAGGGCCGAATTCAATCACGTGGTCTGCCGCACGAATGAGTTCAAAATCGTGTTCAACACATATGACCGTGCTATCTTGTTCAACCATTTCTCGCAGGATTTTCAGTAACCGAACTGTATCTTGCGGATGCAGCCCTGCTGTTGGCTCATCAAGAATAAAACAGCCGCCCTGCAGTTGAGTTCCGAGACATCTTGCCAGACGGACACGCTGCAACTCCCCTCCGGAAAGAGTATCTGCACTACGATTGAGCGAGAGATACCCTACGCCAACTGCATCGAGAAAACCGAATCGTGATGCGAGCGGTTCGACCAGTCTGGTTGCCATCAGACGATCAATTTTGTCCTCAAAAGAATGCGGCAGCGACAGCAACCACTGTTTTGCTTTGTCCAACGGCAGACTCAACAATTCAGCAAGGGTCTTCTGCTGTACTTTGACGTGGCGAGCCAGCTGGTTCAGTCGCGTCCCCTGGCATTGGCTGCAGGCAATTTTTTCACGCTCCTCTGTTTCGGAATCGCTGCCTTCAACGCCGGTCCCTTCGCAAGCGGGGCAGGCACCGTGTGGATTGTGCCAACTGAATGTTCGTGGCTCCAGAGGAGGAAAGCTTTCATTGCAATTGCTGCAGGTGAAATCACGATGAAAAAAGTAGTCGTGCCACTCGCCTTCTTTTTGCAAAACAGCAATACACATTCCATCACCAAGCCGTAGCGCATGATCAATCGAATCGGCCAGACGACTGCGGATATCCGGCTTGATGACAAGGCGATCAACTACCACTTCAATTGTATGAGACTGATTTTTGTCGAGTTCGGGAATATCGCTGATGTCAAGAATATCCCCATCGACTCTCGCTCGAACATATCCATCCTTAAAAATCTGCTTAAAGAGGGATCGATGTTCCCCTTTTTTTTCTTGAGCCATCGGCGCCAGTAACATCAATTTTGTTCGTTCAGGTTGCTCAAGAAGTTGAGCAACAATTCGCTCCGGAGAAACAGCTGTGACCGGAATTTGACATTTCGGGCAATGAATGGTTCCGAGTCTTGCAAAAAGCAATCGCAGGTAATCGAGAATCTCTGTTAATGTCGCAACAGTGCTGCGGGAATTTTGTGCCCCTCTTCGCTGAGAAACCGAAATAACCGGCGGCAAACCTTCAATTCGATCAACATCCGGTCGGGGAGTCTGATCCAGAAACGCTCTGGACCGCCCGGCTATTGTTCCTAGAAATCGCCGTTGTCCCTCAGCAAAAAGAGTATGAAAAGCAAATGAACTCTTTCCCGAACCGCTCACGCCGGTGATAACAGTCAATGATTGTCGAGGGATTGAGAGGTCGACACCCTGCAAATTGTGTGTTCGTGCTCCAAGAACGATAATTTTTCCCTGTTTGGAAGTCTCCTGAATAATTTCCATCAACAAGCATCTCTTTCCAATTGCAGGAACTACCTGAACTCCAGTCGCTTAACCCGCTATAATAATCCCGTTTCTGATAAACCGGATACGGTTACGGGAATCAATCTCCTGGTTTTGCATCACATTTCAGCAAGAACCCGGTACTACTGGTTTGTTTTGTCAACCATTACCAAAGTCAATCTTCCTGAAAATCGTGTGATACGCAAAGAAATTGCCCGCCAGCAGTATAATAAACCGTTAACTGTACACGGGTTTGCCATTTTATAGCCTCGTTTTTATAACGTAGCTATGATACGATTCACAGCACAAGTGAATACACTTCAATTCATCCAGACAGAGCTGGTACGGCCAGCCTGTTTTTGATCGCCATAACCAGACGGATACCTTTAAAATTTGCGAAACATGCACAGAAATGGATCGTTAGTTACGCAGGCATTCTTGTCTGTTTAATTAACCGTTGCCATATTGAAGGTCGGAATGCCTGCATTCCAAACGGTCGATTCTATAGGATTATCAGAGATTTGCTTGAAAATAAAAACGAATCCCGATTTCGGGAAATAAATACTTAATTCAACTGACAACAGGAAACGGAGTTATGTCCCTAGATCCCTACTCACTCTGCCCATGCGAAAGCGGGAACAAACTGAAATTCTGCTGTGCCGATATCGCAACTGAAATGCTCAAGGCACTTCAATTGCATGAAGGTGGCCAGTCTCGAGCGGCCAGAAAAATCCTGGAGAAACTGCATCAGCAGCAACCTGCGCGTGCCTGGATTTCCACTTCATTCGCCGGCGTATTGCTTTCAATGAACGAGCCTGCTGCGGCACGCGATGCACTGCGGGAACTGCTTGAAGAAACTCCGAATCATCCGTTAGGAAGAATTCTTGATGCAACCGCTGCACTGGATATTGAAGGATATGATTCTGCTCGGGCCGCAATCCACCGTGCCTTCACCAAGGGAATAAAACATCACCCGGAAATGATTGGTTCGCTCGCTGCGGGAGTCTCTACCATTCTGCTTGAAGAAGGGCGATACATGGCAAGCAGGCAGCACATGGCGTTTGCCATGCGATTTGTCCGGCCTGAAGATCGCGAGCAGGTTATCATGCGCCTGCTGGAATTCGATAGTGATAAATCGATTCCTTATCTATTGCGAGGCGTTCACAATCTGAAACCGCTTGATGGTCTGCTGAAAGAGGATGAACAACTCGATTTCAAAAAATCGCTTGGGCTTTCTTCACTCGGCTGTTGGCGTGAAGCTGCAGCAGTGTCGATGCTTTTAACAAAAGAACATCCGGAATCTGCTGATTTGTGGGGCAACATCGCGTTGTTTCATGCATGGGATGGCGACGAGGTTGCCGCGGCAAAGGCATTCCACAAGGCAGGCAGCCTGGAATCAAATCGAGAACAGGCAATTGCGTATGAAACATTGGCACAGTTGCTCGATCACGAATTGAATCTCGTGACTCACCAGGTTCTATATTATAAGCATGAATCTGCTTCACAATTGTTAAGTTTACTGGACGATGTTCCGCGCCTGATTCGTCAGCAGAATGATGTCCCGGATCAGGCTGGTGAAAAAGAGGCTTACATTCAATACCAGATTCTTGATCGGGAACCCCTTCAGCAGGAGCTGACTTCCCCTATAGATTTCAGCCATATCCCCAAATTCATCGGTGCGTTTGCCTGTATTGAATCTCCGGAATTAAAGGGAATCAGTCGGCTGAGCGTGGAGCAGGAATTCTTTGAGGAAACGAAAACTTTTCTGGAAGAAGTTGCGGGGGAGTTGCTTGAACCGGCCAAAATCCAAAACGAACAGGGAGAAGATCTTCCCGAAGGAGAGTCGTACGAGTCCGGATGGCTGGAGTATCAGAAGCTTGACGAAATATTTTACTTCGATGAAAAAACTTATGGTTTGAAACTACAAACCCTGGAGCATGAAAAATGGGACTATTTTTCTAAACAGCTTTGGCCCAATTCTCCATTTTCCGCTCTGGATGGGAAAACACCTCTGGAGGCCAGCGGGGATGCTCAACTTGCAATTCCTCTGGCTGCAGCGGTTAATATTTTTGATATCTTTGCTGATCAGTTTAATCATCAACTGGATGTTGAGAGCCTTCGGGAACAACTTGGTATTGAAAAATGTGAGACGTATGAAATCGAAGATGATGCTCAGCTTAACAGTTGCGATGTACTGGAAATGCTACGTATTTCAGTTGAGAGTTTGAGTGATGAACAACTAAAGCAGCTCCTGAATCGCTCCCAGCTTATTCAGCACTCTCGATTTTCCGAGCAGGTTTTGAAAATCGCGTTAAATCGGCAGGAAATTATTGAAGAGGAAAGAATGCCTCAGGCGTTGCATACTTTTATTGACCTCGCCAGAGACGATTTCAATACTGAAGCTGCGATCGAACGAGTACAACTCGCCAGAGAATGGTCTGAAAAAACTGAGCAGAAGCCCGGCGAAGCATTACAATGGGAAATGCGAGAACTTCAATTCCGCATGGCTGATCCGGAAGATCCCAGCCTGATGGATTTCCTGAAGGATCTGCATCAGCAATACCTGCGGAAAATGCCTGACCTGGAAGCGGTCATTACCAATCTGCTGGCAATGAATAATATTCTGCCTCCCTGGTATAGTGGAAACATCGTGACTCCGGGAGATAATCCGCAGGCGCAGGAACTCTGGAATCCCGATGAAGAAACACAGGCAAGTTCAGGAGGCAAGCTCTGGTTACCGGGACAGGATTGATGCCCACGCAGTTTTCTAATTCTGCTGAAGTTATGCAGCGGGCGGTCCGGTTGGCTCGCTTGGGTGAAGGGCTTGTGGAGCCAAATCCGATGGTTGGAGCCGTCATTGTGGATGATGCGTTTCGGCTTATTACCCAAGGGTATCACGAAAAATTTGGCGGTCCTCACGCAGAAGTCAATGCGATCCAGGCCGCCGGTGTTCGTCCTAACAATACCGACTTGAAAAATGCAATTCTGTTTGTAACGCTCGAACCATGCGCCCATCATGGGAAGACGCCTCCCTGTGCAGAAGCTGTTGTGGCAGCCGGTATTCGCAAAGTTGTTATCGGATGCAAAGACCCTGCTCCCCACACTAAAGGAAGCGGAATTGAACATCTTCAGAATGCAGGCATTGAAGTCGAATCAGGAATTTTGCAGTCTGAATGCGAGAAACTGATTCGTCCTTTCACGAAATTGATGACGACCGCCAAGCCCTATGTTCATGCCAAATGGGCGATGACGATTGATGGCAGAATCGCCAGTCATACCGGTTCATCAAAATGGATTTCCAACGAAGACTCGCGCAAAGTTGTCCATCAATTGCGGGGACGAATGGATGCCATCCTTGTCGGTTCAGCGACGGTCCGTGCAGACGATCCATTACTGACAACTCGACCGGCCGGTAAACGCATTGCAACGCGAATTGTTCTCGACTCCAATGCCTCAATACCAACGAATTCAAAACTTGTTCAGACAGTTTCAGAGGCTCCTCTGATTATTGCCTGCCTTGAGGATTCGTCTGAACCACAGCGTCGTCAATTGGAACAGGCGGGAGTTGAAATTATTCGATGCCCTGCTGATATACAAAATCGCCCCTGTCTCGAGTTTTTACTTCAGGAACTCGGCTCACGTAATATGACTAACCTTCTGGTTGAAGGAGGAGCGAACGTGTTGGGTTCATTTTTTGATTTGAATCTGGTCGATGAAGTCCACACGTTTATTGCCCCTCGAATTATTGGAGGAGCCAACTCTCCCGGCCCGGTTGCAGGGACCGGCCTCTGCGAAATGAGCCATGCCCTGCAGTTTCAGGAAACGGAAACAACCACGATTAACGGTGATATTTATTTCAACGGTTACCTGAAAAAATAGTCGGACCTTGCATCTGATGGAGGGATCGACCCGGCCTATTTTTTCTTCTTCAGTAAGCTGAGATATTCCACCACATCGACCAGCTCTTTTTCAGTCATTACTTTTTGCAGGTCTGCGGGCATTAAAGAAGTTTCCTGTTTTACCAGATCATCAAGATCATCTCGTTTCATCGTTTTGATAATCCCTTCTGCATTTTTTATCGAAACTTCTTCATCGCTTTTACTGACGAGCAGTCCGGAAAAGGTGGTACCTTCTGCAGTCACTGCGGTATAGGTTTCGTAATTATGACTCACCCCGGCTGAAGGGTACAGGATCGATTCATACAATGCCTGCCTGCCCAGTTTTTTCCCGATTTCGGAAAGATCCGGCCCGACATCTTTACCAAGTCCATTCACCACATGGCACTTGGCACAGGTACCATGAGTGTGATAAACCAGCCTTCCATTTTTTTCGTCTCCTTTTCGCTTAGCCAGTTCAGAAAGTGGAGGTAACGGTTTGGCATCTTTTGAAGGCGGCAGTGGAAAGAGTTTATTGGCAACATCTTTGATTTCCTTTTTCGTGGCTGCATGAAGGACCGCAGCGATGGCGTCTTTCAGTGAACTGTCGAAGTTACCTTTTTGCGCAAACTTCATGACACGAACCGTTCCGCCACGAGTATGTGCTAATGCTTTGATAGACGCCCTGCGTAGATCAGTGCTCATTTCATTATTTTCCATCACCGGCCCCAGCAGACCGACAATGGCATTTTCTCCCGAAAGTCCCAATACGTTCGCCAGTCTGATCGCAGCGAGAGAATTCTCATCCTGAAGGCTGGCACGAATTGTTTTCCACTCCTTTTTTTGTATCAGCACGCGAATGGCATCAACACCCAACTGCTGATCGGAATACTTCACTGCGATATTCAACAGCTCTGCATAGCGATCTGCGAGAGAAAACCGATTCACAATTGAAACAAATGTTTGCGATTCCGGCTGGGAATCGAGTAATTTATCGAGTGATGCTTTGTATTCAGGGTTTTTCAGAAACTCGCTTCCTTTGAGGCGACTGATCGCTTCTGAAACGATAAAGTCAACCCGTTTTGCATCTCCAGTCGGGGGAGCGAAAGCCAGATCAGCCAGTAATTTCTGATCAGCATTCGGTGCGAAATCGAGCGAGCGGAAATAACGAGGCAGATTTTCAAACGGCATTTTCGAATCGCGAATGATCTCCACCAGATATTCAGCCGTTTTTGAACCGCGTGATCGCCAGATAATATCTCGACCAACTGGTCTGTTCCAGTCGCCATCATTCCTGGTCAGCCAGGCAGCCAGGCAGGCATCCCAACGTCCATCGGCTGCAATTCCAAGTGCTTCCAGATACCAGCGATCTTTTCCATCATACTGCAACGCGAGTTTCGCCCAGTATTGTGCCGCAAACTGGGTATTGTGTACCTCTCGTAATCCAACCAGTAGCTCCCGACGGACCGCAGGCGAGGGATCCTTAAGGTCGATCACATCCATCACTTCTTCCGGAGAGATCACTTCTTTCAGTTGTCTGAGCAGTCGAATTGCGGTGATGCGAATATCTGAATTTTCATCCCGAAGTGATTGGCGAATCAGTTTCAGCTTGCGGCTTTTATCGAAATTCAATTTGCCTAGTGCCCATAAGGCACGGGCACGGTGTCTTTGGTTTTTCGACTGATACAATTCCATCAAAGCAGCTTCCGACTGGTCGGCTTTTTCTTGCAGGGCAGACCAGCCAAGATATCGTGTTGCCAGATTGGGACTCTTCAACGCAGCAATCGCACCGGTAACTGAAGCCAGATCCAACTCAGGTATTTTGTAAGTCGTGCCCGGTGGCGCGATTCGAAAAAGGCGACCACGTTCTTCGTCTCCCATGCGATGCCCACCCACGCCGGGATCGTACCAGTCTGCAATAAGAAGGGAGCCATCCGGTGCGATACAGACATCACTTGGGCGAAACCATTTATCCTGCACGCCTTCCAGAATTGGAGCTATCGTTGCGGTATATCCTGCCCCATTCGGTTTAACCGGGTAAGCACGCACAATGTTCGGGCCGGCATCGGCATGGATAATCTGATTGCGATAAATCTCCGGCAACAAATCTCCTTCATAAACAAGAATTCCGGTTGGGGAGCCGGCCCCGGTCTGTAGCAGATTTGGCACTACTCCAGGATCGTTCTGATGAAAATGCCTTAACGGAATTTCCGGATGCTGACCGGTGCGAGGTGCTCTCCAGCCGGCTCCGGTGAACTCATCTTTGTAACCGTAGTTGCCGTACTCCATGACAAAATTGATGCGGACCCCGCGGTTGCCATCGTCGTCGTTATCACTTTGCCAGAGTGTTCCAAAGGAATCGACACAAACTTCCCAGTTGTTGCGGAAGTTCCAGGCAAGCGTTTCAAATTCAGAACCATCCAGGTTACAGCGAAACACCATCCCTTCCTGATAAGGCTTGCGGGAACTGTCAACAACATTCCCCTGCTTATCGAGAATCGGTTTCCCGTTTTTGTCTTTAATCTGCCCGCCCATATTTCCAAAGTTGAAATAGAGCTTGCCGTCCGGTCCGAAAACAAAAGCATGAATTCCATGATCGTGCTGAGTCCCGCCGATGCCGGTAAACAGAATCTCTTTCCGATCCGCTTTGTCGTCGCGGTCGTCATCAATCAGATAAAAAACATTTTCTCCAACCGATATCAACACACGATTATCGAGAATGCAAATCCCGTGTGCCGAGTCGATGTCGTGTCCCTGATAAAATGTTTTCGTTTTGTCTGCTCTGCCATCGCCATCGGTATCTTTGAGAATGACGATGCGATCTCCCTTGATATTGCCGGGAGTTTCCTTGTTGCGGAATTTGCGGTAATTAACCCCTTCGCAAACCCAAACTCTGCCGCGGGCATCGATCTCCATATTCGTCGGGTTGCGCAGCATCGGCTCCCCCGCAAATAGACCGACTTCCAACCCCTCAGCGACCTCCAGTTGCTCCACCGCATCCGCCAGATCGTGGCTGCCTGCGGTAATTATTTCTGTTTGAGTCACCGAGGCCAGAAATTCAGCAGTCGGTTTTTTATTAAGCACAAAAAACTGAACGCTGCTCGAGTTCCCTCCGGCCTGATCGGTACCGCCGTTATCCAGCCCGGCGAGTACTTGAAACCGTTCATATTGGTGACCGGCCGGCAGGTGAAACCCGATAACAGAATTGGCATGTGTACCAATTCCGAAGGAAACATCCCGTCCATCAATCCGCATCGGCTTCCCAGCCGCATTTTTATCGAACGAAACCTGTCCCCATTGCGAGGAAGAAACGAACGGCTTGAAAATCGTTAGTTTTTTTTTCCGTCCGGTCCGATCAGTACCGGCTCCGCCCAGTTGGCCCAATCGCAGGAGTATCCATTTTTTCCATCCGCAGCGACCAGGAATAACGACTGGGCTCCCTTGATCGGCACATCAATGGCGACCGAATGCCCAGGCGTTTTTGTTGTGATAACCGAACTGGAAAACAACACGTTCTTGTTATCTGCCGGCTTCCCTGTATTTTTTGAATTGTTGTCCAGCGAAGATTGCTTTGCCGATTTCAGTTTTACTTCCGGAGACTGAAACTTCCATCCTTTTTTCGGTTTATAATCCTGATTTTTCTTCAGTTGTTCAACAGTTGGTGTTGGTGATTGAACACCGTTTTCGGGGATTTGCATTTTGGCCGACCAGCAGATCGCATTCAGCACGATCTTGCGGAAATCATCCTGCTGCCAGTTCTGATGAAAATGCCCGCCGGTGAAACCGAACCCGCGACCGCCTCCCGTTCGGTCAAACGCCCAGGCAACGTGTTGTTTTTCTTTGCGAACCAGCACTGCTTCTCGTACATACGGGTTCCCCGAATGCGGGCCGTCTTTGCGTGTTAATGTTTCCCGTGGAGGCAGATCAGTCAGAATGGGAGTGACTCCCTTCATATCTTTCGCAAACCGCATGTGATAGTACCACTCGTCATTGATTGCAAACGGCTTCACGCCTTTACATATCGGATGATCCGGGAATGTCGTGAAATTTGCTATCCAATGAGGATTAACCGACCAGTTCGGCTCGAAATAGCCTCCCATCCATTTAATGAAATGTTCCCCTTCCGGTCCGATGACTGTTTCCACGCCGTAATGCAGACAGACCAGCCCGACTCCTTTATTCATCACATGATCAAACTCTTCCAGATGCGGATTCAAAAAGTGACGGGCGCCACCATCGCAGTAGCAGACAACAGTATCTGCGTTATCAAAAGCAGTCACATCTTTGGGCCAGCCCTCACTGTAAACAACCGTTTGCACAGGAAGGTCGGAACCGTTCAAGGCATCTGCCAGCAAAATGCAGCCTGCTTTATGTTCGTGAGAAAAGTAGCCATGACTTTTCTTCCCGGCGACAAACACAATTTTTTTACGATCTTGAAGTGGAAGTCGTTTCAAACGAATATTACGAAACTGGACTTTCATTGGTGGACCGGAATGTAACTGCAACGCCAGCACTCCCGAAAGGTCACGGTTCTTTTCATCCAGATCGCTCACGCGTGAAAAGACTTCGCCGTTAATCGATAACGTCAACTCATTTCCGGCTGCTTTAATAAGATATTCATTCCAGCCACTCTGCTTCACCTTCTTTAATAATTGTGCAGCATCCCCAATTTTTTTCTTCTTGCGATCTTTGGGAGAGTTCCATGTCTGCAATATTCCACGAGCCGCGAGCATCCCCCGACCCCGTTCGTCGTAACAGGCACCGAGATATTTCCCTGCCAGATCCATATCCGCCTGATAACCAACAACATGCCCATCCGCTTCCACCTGAGAGCGAAATTGAATTCCCGAATTTGCAGCCTGGCTTCCCTCAATTTTGAACTCCAGTTTTAACTCAAAATCATCGACTTCACCATCTGACCAGCGAAGAAACGTATTGGACTTGCACGGATTTTTTTCGGTCGATTCCGCAACAATCGCCCCATTTTCAACACGCCAGAAATTGGCA
>WFOZ01000731.1 GCA_015487825.1 Planctomycetaceae bacterium | reverse complement strand
TGGCGATCCAGTTCCCACAAATTCAGATGATCGATTTTATCCTGCACATGGGCTTGCTCTTCGATAAGAGCTTCCATTTCTTCGGGGGTCATTTCCTCGGCAAACTGCTCGTTAATTTCGTTGTAACGATCCAAAATCGCTTGCGATTCCGCAACTCCTTCTGCGACACATTCGTCAACAGTCTGTTCTTCGTTCAGATGCGGTTCCTGGGAGAAATAGCCGATTTTCGTTCCCTTGGCCGGCTTGGCAGTCCCCATGAAATCTTTATCGATCCCCGCCATAATTTTCAGCAACGTACTTTTTCCGGAACCGTTCCCGCCCAGCACACCAATTTTTGCACCAGGGTAAAACGAAAGCCAGATGCTTTCCAGCACTGCTTTTTCATCGTAAATACGTGTTAAGTCTTCAATCTGAAAAATATACTGTTGGGCCATTAGTTAACAGGCGTCTGTTGATAGGCGTTAGGTAGTAGGTATTAGGCGTTAGGAAAAAAGAAAGTGACCACTTAAAATCCTAACGCCTAATACCTACTACCTAACGCCTACATAACGCCTCCTTTAATAATTCTGTTGCTTGTTGATAGATACCGGGCTGGCTGCTTTCTCTTGGGCCAGCAATATTCAGAATGGCGATTCTATATTCTTTGAGCCACGGTTCAATCAATTCGGCATCGAATAATGCGTTTGGCGATATGATTAGTAGCGGCTTATCTGTTTTTCGGGCAAAAGTTCGCGTCAAGGCAGTTCCTGAAGTCAGTGGAGTGGGTGAAATGATCAGCGTCCCATCGGAATCTGCAATATTGAGACGAGTCCGTACATCGTAACGGTAACTTTCGGTTTCCTGAAGTGGATATTTCTTATCGAGAATTCCATCCTCAGCCCTCCTGCCCGCCGGGCACCAGCCGCCACACGGAATACCCAATTCCATTGCGACATCCAGAGCAGCGCGGTCCACTCCTGTTTGACCACCGGAAATAATTTTTTCAACAAGACTGATCATTAAATAATTCGGACATTGGACAGACTTCGAAATTTGCCAGATTGAAGATTTCTTTGATAATTTCCTCCTTGCACTATATCAACCATTGTGGAGAATTATCTGTTGAAGCGACAGTGAGGCCTGGCATAAATCAATTAACGAAAAGAAAATGGAGTAGACATTCCCTTCGAGTTTCAACGCCGCCTGCTTTGTCTCGTGCACTTAATATTCTTGTATTTCCAAGCTTCTATTTTCCCGAGCGAAGATCAGCATCATAGCCAGAGGCGAAGTTTCAGGCTATGATAAACAAGAACTTTTCCTTGACAAAATACGTGTCGCAGTGTGTAAGCAATTGCCTGCTTTCCACTCTTTTTCCTGCGAAAGAATTGATGATGAAACTAAAGAAAAACACCTCTGTTATCATGCTCTGTTCGATCCCGATGTTTATTTTTTGTGTTGCCTCATCTGTAAGCCGGGCAGAAGAAAAAGAAGAGGTATTGCCTGGTCATTCGCTTCATGGTCATTCGTTTGATACCGGCCCACGTCAGAGTGCCACTTTAATGGGGGGAACGGGGAATGTTCATTTACCAATCAGCTCGAAAAATCCGCAGGTGCAGAATTTTATCGACCAGGGATTGGGACAGTTGCACGGTTTCTGGTTTTTTGAAGCAGAGCGTTCATTTCGTCAGGCTGCTGCTATTGAACCGGATTGTGCCATCGCTTACTGGGGCATGGCAATGGCGAATGAAAGCAATGAAAAAAGAGCGAAGGATTTTATCACCAAAGCTCACGAGTTGAAAGACTACGCGAATCGGTACGAACAGAAATGGATACAGGCGTTGCACAACGCCTATCACAAAAAATACAAAGATGAAAAAGCACGCTGGCAAACCTACATCTCGGCGTTGGAAGATCTTGTGCATGAATATCCTGAAGACGTGGAGCCGAAAGCAATGCTGGCCCTGCACCTGTTTTGGAACAAGTCAGGCAAGGCACTTGGTGTAACAAGCCGGGAAGCAATTGACGCACTGTTGGGACAGGTCTTTGCGATCAACCCGATGCACCCTGCCCATCACTACCGTATTCATTTGTGGGATACCAACAAACCGAAGCGTGCTTTGAAATCGGCTGCCCTTTGTGGTCAGGCCGCTCCATCGATTGCACATATGTGGCACATGAGCGGACACATTTTTTCGCGAGTAAAGCGATATGAAGATGCCTGCTGGCAACAGGAAGCCTCCAGTCGAGTCGATCATTTTCATATGGTGCGCGACCATGTTTTACCGACTGAAATTCACAATTATACTCACAATCAGGAATGGTTCACACGAAACCTTATTAAAGTTGGCCGTATTCGTGATGCATTGGCGATTGCAAAAAATCTGGTCGAGCTTCCCCGCCATCCCCGGCATAATTCTCCATCAAAAAACGGTAGTGCGGTCGTTCGTGGACGAACCCGGTTACTCGATGTTCTGATTCAGTTTGAACTTTGGGAGGAGCTGCTTGAACTGGCTCAGACTCCCTATCTGGCTGTGGACGATGAAAAGTATGCCCATGTTCGAAAAGTACGATATCTGGCTGTCGCAAACTTTTCGCAAGGGAATTGCGTATCGGGTAAAAAACAATTAAGCATTCTGGAAAAGATGCTTGCGGAGCAGAAAGGCAATATTGAAGCAGGCAAGTGCACAGAAGAAGCAAAAACTTCTGAAATAAAAAAAGAAGCCGACAATAAAGGGAAAAATATTGAGAAGTCCAATAAGCCAACAGAATCCGAAAAAAAAGAGAGCGAGAAAGCCCGCTTGGAAGCTAAGAAAAAGAAAAGAGAAATTGAAGCTCTTACAAAAAAAATCGAAAAGGCGATTGCTCATGTGCAGGGGGAACGAGCTGCTCTCAACGCAGAGCACGCAAAAGCTTTGGAGTTATTCAAAAAAGCTGGCGATCTCCCTAAAACGGTGATGGCGCGTACTCTGCTTAATGCAGGGAAAAAGCAGGAGGCAGAGAATCTGGCTCGAAAAGCGGTCGACTCAGCCAGAAACGAAGTTTATCCGCTCGCATTTTACGCAAAGTTGTTACACCAGTTGAACAAGCCGGCTGAATCGAAAAAAGCATTTGAGCAGTTGCGGGAACTCTCTGCTTTGATTGATATTGATCTTTCCATTTTCAGGGAAATGGAACCACTCGCAAAAGAATTTGGATATTCAGAAAACTGGTTACGCGAGTACAAACATCGGGATGATTCCGGAGTTCGCCCTCCCATAGAATCTCTGGGGCCACTGACCTGGCACACATCTCAAGCTCCTGCCTGGTCATTGAAAGATTCCCTGGGGAAAAGCGTTTCGTTGTCTGATTATCGGGGGAAACCGGTAGTTGTCATTTTCTATCTCGGTTTTGGTTGCCTGCATTGTGTCGAACAGCTCGGCGTTTTTTCGCCAATGACAAAAGAATATAATCAGGCGGGAATTGAAATTGTTGCGATCGGTTCTGATAACCTGAACGCACTCAAAGATGCGGTATTAGCCTACAAACAGGAGAAGACGCTTAACTTCCCGGTCTTAACTGATGACAGACTGGATATCTTCGAAAAATATCGCTGTGTTGACAACTTCGAAAACCAGGCATTGCATGGCACTTTTTTAATCGACGCCAAGGGGCAGATTCGCTGGCAGGATATCGGCCCTGAACCTTTCACGGATGCCGAATTTCTTTTGAAAGAATCGACGCGATTACTGAATCTCTCTCCCACAAAAAACGGAGTGACACCAGGTGTCGCCTCAAGTGATAATGAGTAGGCAGTGCCCGGTTAAAAAATCGAGCACTGCTTGCGAGCCGGGAGTTATCTCCCGGTTTACCTTGTTGATCAGTAGCTTTCTGGAGTTGGGGCAACATCGCAGGAAACGTCGCAGCTATCATCCCCTTGATCCCATTCGTCGTTATACATACTCCCTGCGATGCCTCCTTTTCGTCCCTGGGTGCCGTTGTACTTGTAGTTCTGATTGATACTTCCAAAAGCAGAACCAACATCTTCCAGTTCCTGATTAATATTGAAGGCGACTTCGCTCAGGC
>WFOZ01000730.1 GCA_015487825.1 Planctomycetaceae bacterium | reverse complement strand
CAGCGTGGGGTCCGCAATAGCGGACCCCACGCTGAATAGTTACGCTGCGAAAAGAAAACCTGTCTGACTATTTCAAAAATGTCAACTGTCGTCTGTATTGTCTCATCGGAACCTAATTTCATCAATTCTACTGTTTTAATCAACCACCGAGCCGAGAAGCTCACCGCATTTTGTGAAAGAGGTAACAATCGTGCCAACAATCTATGACAACCTCTCCGACGATTTTTTCATCAACATGAACCTGAATACCGAGATGGCGTTGCCTTCGCAGCGGGATACCATTCTCAATTTTTTTGAGCGTGTGCAAAAGACATTCCCAAGCATGCGAAACTTTTACTCCCGGGAGAGTGGCGATTTTATTCTCGAAGAAGACAAAGATCAGCCACAACATCGCTGGCTTTCAATTGAATCGAGAAGAATTTGCAGCGGCTGTATGAATCCGACTTCAATCGAAGCGGCGATGCAACAACACAGCCTGGTGCTACAACTGGTGCCGTATATGCTTTCGGTCAGTCCGCTCGATTGTGAAGCTCTCGATTTCCTGTTCGGCTTTGATTTCAATTACAGGGGAAACCATGATGAAATCATCGCGGAGGTTCTCGGTGGCGGCCCGGCCATTGATTCCCTTAAAGAGATCCCGGATATGCAAGTTCTTAATTTTGAACCGGCGATCACAATTGCCCTGGAAGGTTCCTGCAGAAGACAAGCCCGACTTGTTGTTGAAACTCGCACGAATGCCTATCAGGTCCGGCGAGGCGATTTCCCGGAAGAATCGATCAGCGTCTATTTCACCGTCCGACAATACGGCAGCCTGCAAACAGAATCTTCCTACGAAGAAACCTTGCACGAACTACGCGAGAACAGCGAAGAACTACTGCAGGAACATATCATCGAACGCGTTATCAGACCTCTGCACGAAGCCATCAGTATTCGCTGATTCTGTATACTGGTAACTACTCGAGCCCGACAGCGCCAGATCCAACTCGTTCCCAAGGTGGACCCTGGGAACGGGGAAATTAATCGGGAACTTTGGGGCGAACAACTCGTGGATACATAAATGAATACCCCAGGGCATTATAGTAAGCCAGATGAATAGGAGCCGTTCCGATTGGTTCCGCGTTTGCGCGGACAACGTAAGTCCCTGAATAGCAATCGCGTAAAGACTGTCGCTCGGAATCAACACTGAGCCAGATCAAGTCAAACAACAGATGAAAAGGACCGAACATCCATAACAACAACCGAAATGTCATCGTAAATATCGAAGGCTTATTGCCACGAGTGTTTATTATTTTCAATCCCGTCATCCGATAACCAACGGTTCTCCATTTTGATGGTTTCAGAATTACGAGATAGCCCCATGCGATGGCAATCATCAGCAGCATCAACCGACTATCAGGCTCGCCTTCATACTCGTGGATAGCATCGATTGACAGCGAGAGTAGCGGAATGATGGAAAGAAAAACATACAATGCCAAGAGCACGATAAAATCGATGATGATCGCAGCAAATCGTCGAATAAAACCGGCATACGATTCAAGTTCGAAATATACCCCCTCACCAAGAGAATTGTCTCGAGGTTTGTTCATGAATCGTCCTTAAAGGCATTGAAGAATAAACGGAGTAGAGACAATCGCCTGATGTTGCAATTTACGAGATAAGATTGTGCACAACATTTCCGTGGACGTCGGTTAATCGGTAATCTCTGCCCTGGAAACGGTACGTTAATTTATCGTGATGGAAACCGAGCAGGTGCATGATGGTTGCCTGTAAGTCGTGGACATGGACTTTGTTTTCGACGATGCCGAAGCCAAGTTCGTCTGTCTGACCGTAATTGTACCCTCCTTTGGCCCCACCTCCTGCCAGCCACATCGTGTAGCAGTCGGGGTAGTGATCACGACCGAGGATTTTGCTTTTTGCAGTTCGGCCTTCGCGAAATGGAGTTCGTCCGAATTCGCCTCCCCAGACAATTAACGTATCTTCAAACAGACCTCGTTGTTTCAAATCTTTAATCAGAGCTGCGACAGGTTTATCCATCGTCGCACACTTATTCTTGAGGCCATCGCCAATACCGGTTCCCGCCCCGGTGCCGTGAAAATCCCAGCCCCAGTCGAACAGTTGCACATAACGAACCCCTGCTTCGACCAGTCGGCGAGCAAGCAGGCAATTATTGGCCAATGACGATGCGCCCGGTTCTGCTCCGTATGATTCCAGTGTCTTTTTGGTCTCTTTAGAAATATCCATCACTTCAGGCACTGAAACCTGCATACGGTAAGCCAGTTCGTATTGTGCAATTCGTGTCAGTGTTTCCGGGTCGCCATTCTGGTTTGCCTGAATTTCGTTAAGGTCTTTCAAGGCATCCAGACTGAGCCTGCGAATATCTCTGCTCATTCCTTTCGGATTGGAAACATACAGAACCGGATCACCCTGGGAACGACACTGCACTCCCTGATATACCGAAGGAAGAAAGCCGCTGCCAAACGATTTATTGCCGCCGTTTGGCTGCACGCCGCTGGAAATTAACACGACAAAACCGGGCAGATTCTGATTTTCAGTTCCCAGGCCATAGGTAACCCACGAACCGATTGAAGGGCGTCCGGACTGAGCCGAACCCGTATAAAGCAAAAGTTCTGCAGGTGCATGATTAAACTGGTCGGTTGTCATCGAATGGATCATGCACATATCGTCTGCGACTTCGTGCAGGTGAGGAACCGCTTCTGACATCCAGGTACCAGACTCACCAACCTGAGTGAACTTCTGAGGTGTCCCGAGCAGTTTGGGAACTCCGGTGGTGAAAGCAAAACGCTTCCCTTCCAGAAAATCATCCGGGCAATCTTCGTCATCTCTTTTGACCAGTTCCGGTTTATAATCAAACATATCCAGATTCGGCGGCGAACCGGTCATATGCAGATAGATAACTCGTTTTGCTTTGGGAGTGAAATGAGGATCTTTGGCTGCAAGCGGATTGGCAACTTCCCGCGAAGCCGCCCGGCTTTGGTCAGCGAACATGGAACCAAGTGCGATACTTCCCAGGCCAATTCCTGTATTCTGCAGAAAATGTCTGCGTGTTGCCTGTTGCAAATACTGTTCAATATTGTTCATGATCAGGACTCTCTACTACGGCAGCTCAGGCTGAAAATCCTGACCTGCATTAACTGAATCGTTCGGATTAAATACTTCAGATTTCAGGCCTTACGGTCTCATTAACATTTCATCGAGATTAAGCAGAACATTCCCCAAAAGTGTCCAGGCGGCAAATTCTGCGGGGCTGGCATCCTGGGGAAGTGGCCCGATTGGATCGGTTGCCAGTTCTGTAGCCGCCTCTGTGTTATTCTGGTATTGCTCGTTTACTGTTTTGAAAAGCTGAACCAGACGTTGCAGCTCTTTTTTCTCTGGTTGGCGAGCGGTGCAAAGCTGGAACCCGAATTTAATCTGCTCATTCAAATCTCCCGAATGTGCAGCGATGCGACGCCCCAATGCCTGCGCCGCTTCGATATAAACCGGGTCGTTCAATGTAACAAACGCCTGCAACGGTGTGTTGGTCCGCTCTCGTTTGAGCGTACATGTTTCGCGGTTCGGAGCATCAAAAGCAGCCATCGATGGATAAGGGTTGGAGCGTCTCCAGGTGGTGTATAAGCCACGACGATGTTTGTCTTCCCCCGAACTTGTTTGCCAATCGATTTTACCCCCAAAGGCGGCATTGAGTCCCATGGAAGGTTGAGCAGGTTTTACAGGCGGGCCGTACATTTTGCGGCTTAGCAACCCGCTGACCATTAAGGCCTGGTCCCGTACCATTTCTGCAGAGAGACGGAATCTCGCCCCACGTGAAAGCAGCCGGTTTTTAGGATCGCGTTCCAGTTTTTCTTCTGTGATTGCCGATGACTGCCTGTATGTTGCAGACATGGCAATTGTTTTTATGAACGCCTTTTGATCCCATCGAAGCCGGATCAATTCGGACGCAAGCCAGTTGATCAGTTTCGGATGAGAAGGAAGCTCTCCCTGAGACCCGAATTCCTCGCTGGTTAGAACAAGCCCCACTCCAAAGAGGTTTTCCCAGTACCGATTAGCCACCACGCGGGGAGTAAGCGGGTTATTATCATCGATAAGCCACTTTGCTAAATCAAGCCGATCAGGAGGCCCTTCTTTTTGTGGAGGAGCATGAAAGGCAGAAAGCAGCCCCGGCTGAACTTCCTCTCCCAAAGACATAAAGTTCCCTCGAATCTGCACGAACGATTTGCGATGCTTCTCGGCAGGAAGTTGTTTCATCACAGGCACCGTGGTGTAAGGCTTTTGATTTTTTATTGAT
>WFOZ01000729.1 GCA_015487825.1 Planctomycetaceae bacterium | reverse complement strand
CCGCAGAGCATTCAACAGAAATCGTTTTCCGTTATGTGCAGGCTCTTCAACAACATCATAAATCGCTCGAAGCGCTTCTGGTATTGCGAACTCTGGTTGCAACGCCACAACGGGCCAGCTTTGTTATTCCCGTTTCTGCACAACGACGAGTTCGAGCCGATTCCCTGGCTGCGGGCATTGTAAAAGATATCTTTATTTCTGCTGACCAGGTTCAACTACAGAAATTGAGAACGGAACTTACCAATTGGTTCAAGCAGGCAACCGACGCTGAACATCTTCTCGCATTAAAACCGTTTGCTGCTGACCAACAGCTTTCTGAACAGTTTCGAGTCTATCTGATTCGTAAACTGGATGAACAACAATCCTTCCTGGAACTGGAAAGACATTTACTCTGGCTAAGAAAAAATGGTTCTGAACAACAGCGGGCAGAGGCAACCGCAAGGCTGGCCCGAATGTTACTCAATTCAAATAAGACAGAAGAAGCTGCCATTTATCTGAATGAGTTAGCAACAAAATATCGCAGCATCGAATCTCTGGAGCAACTAACAGGCGAGGAGTTAATCGTATCCTGGAAAAAAAAATATGAGCAGCTCAAGAGTTATTCAGAAGAGAAGTTTCAGGGGCTTGTTCTCGATAAACAGTATAAAATCTCGGTCCAGCCGGAAGAATTCAAAGAGCTCCACACAGATCGGCTATTTGAAATTGAAGCAACTCATCCTGCAGGCAGTACATGGGAATTCTGGAATTTTCAGATGACACAAAAAGGGCCGCATCTCGTTGCCCAATCTCCAACAGATAAAACAACATTCACCGTTTCGCTGGAAGGAAAAATCAAACCGACACGAAATTACACTATCCAAACCGAAGGGCATCTGGGACTTCTTTGCTGTGAAGGTTATCTCACCGGATTCGATAGTTCAGGCAATGTTCTCTGGAATGAAAATCTTGGTGAGGTCCTTGCGGAGAGCAATACGGTACATGAACTTTTTCCCGGTCCCACGGCTTTGGTAAAATCGTACGGGGAAGAGATTGGGCAACTTACCCCGATCAATGATCACAAATTTGCCTGTCGGCTCGGCAGTAAAATTTATCTCAAGCATGCGGTTTCGGGAAATGTTTTATGGGAATACGAAACAGATTCGCAGTACCCCTTACATGTCTGGATAGATGATCGCCGGGTCTATGTCATTAACCCTAATAATCGAAGAATATTGCCTCTACGTCTGGAAGATGGGAAGCCGGGAAAATTAACACAATTTCCGCCTCACCAGCAAATCCTTGCTTTCCAGGGAAACGTTGCCGTTCTTTTCAATAAAGTAAATCCGGAGAAGGGTATTCTGACCGGGTATGATTTCACAAAGAATATCACCCTCTGGAATCAGGCTTTATCGACATCGATTTCTGTCGCAACTGCCGGAAATGGCTTGCTGGCTTTACATGATATCGCCCAAAAAAAACTATTGCTGCTCAATCCGATTCTGGAAAATCCAGTCCTGTTTCAGGTCGATACTCCACAAACAACTCAATCCAAACTCTTCATCCATTCTGACCCGGCCCATTGGTATTTTCACCTCACAGTGGAACCTGAAATTCAAAATCGACCGCCAGACTATCAATCAGTCCAAAATGCGAATGGTCCTGTTATTGCGATCAGCAAACAGACAAACAAAATCATCTGGACCAGGAACATCAACAAACTCCGCTGGATTACCAACCAGCCCGCAGCTCTCCCGTTTCTCGTTTACGGTGCCTTGGTTTCCGGTCACTATGTTGACGATAACGGCAAGGAACAAACCGGTTATGTTCCCAGATTATTGCTGATTCATAAGCAAACAGGGAAAGAACTCGCAGGAACTCCGAAAGGATTTACCGGCCTGCTGCTTGCAACGAAGAACAATTTCACAACAAAGCAATTCAAATTTCTCTTCCGCACTGGAACCATTCTGGTTGAAGAAAAACCGGATGACTGAACCATCAGTCCCGAAACAGCAATTAACAGAACTAAAGTGCAGTTATTTCATTGTGCATTGATGCGGGGGACCACATTCATATCTTTACAGAGGCTGATTTTATCATTGCTTTCTGTTCGTCTTTCGTACAGAATAAATTGATCGTGGTGCTGCCTGTTAAATCACCACGATTTTCCTCCCTGAATATTACCTTCCATTATTTCAACTGTTTATCACCATCATGTTACCAGCCATCAGAATTCATAAAGGGAAATATCGAGCGGGCTTCTCGCTGTTTCTTCTGATGTGGTTTTCAGTAACGACTGTTGGAATGCTTGCTGCAGATTTGAAAAGCAGCCATCCGGACTGCAAATGCGGCTGCCAGTCCGGGCAAGCGTGTCGTATGAATCAGGATTCGTGCTGCCAGTCCGGACAACTGAACCAGGGCTGCTGTTCCAGTAGCGGCTGCTGTTCTCAGACGCCTGAAAAAAAGAGTTGCTGCTCAAAAGAATCTCTACCTGCAACCTACCGGGCCGCCTGCCAATGTGGGAAAATTTCTCTTGACCAGATCGTATTGACCAAACCGTACGATCTCCCGATGCAGCAGTTACGCTTACTGACTTCACCTGCCGGTGAAGCCGATTTTGATGTGCTGGCTCTTTGGCCCCAGCACCGGGATGCCCCGCTAACCCCTCCTCCTGAAGTGATGTAACTCGCGTTTATTTGCAGATCGATGCCTTGTGCGCAAGTTCTGCTGACTTTCTGCGCTGATCCGCAGCGGGTGCAGTTTGCTGGTTCGACCAGCAGGACGAATTTTCCATCCTGCTAACGGTTGTTTTCTTACGGCTTGCGCAAATTTCAAAAGTTTCCCTGTGGTTACGGCTGTCAAATCAAGCCAGCCATGCCGGGGTATTCCCTTTCAAGTGATCTCAATAATTCACGAGATTGTTACGGGAGTGCTAAGGAGACATTGTTCGTTGCGCCCGACTGCGCGAACTCGATATTAAACATCAATAATTTACCAGGAGATATTTTAGAATATGAATACCCGAATTATGCGCCAACCTCTTCGAGGTTTTACTCTTATTGAATTACTTGTGGTCATTGCGATCATTGCGATACTCGTAGCTCTGCTCCTTCCTGCTGTTCAGCAGGCGCGTGAAGCAGCCCGGCGGTCGAGTTGCAAAAACAACCTGAAACAGATTGGAGTTGCCTTACATAATTATCACGATACTTTCAGCGTCCTGCCTCCCGGTTATATTGTGCGCAATATTTCAGCCACAGCGATGGCATCAATGGAAACTGCACAAAACGGACCGGGCTTTGCATGGGGAACCATGATTCTGCCTCAGCTGGAACAAGCTGCGTTATACGATGCGATGAATTTCAATCTGAATGCTCACGAAATTCCAAATATTGATCTGGCGAGAACATCTATCAGTACGTTTTTATGTCCATCTGATCCTGCACCAACAACGTTTACGGTAACAGATGGTTCCTCAAATAATTATGAACTCGCCTCTGCAAATTATGTTGGCGTGATTGGTTATGGCAATGTTTCGATGACGCCGGGCAGACCGATGGGGAAAGGTGTTTTTTATCGCAACAGCAATACAAAGTTGAGAGATCTGACCGATGGTACGAGCAACTGCATGCTGGTTGGCGAACGGGCTGCACGACATGATTTTGTACAGGGAACCCCGGCTGTAGATGCCAATTCAACCTGGTACGCAGCGATTCGAGATATTCAACGCCCGGCAGGAATGGGGATGATGAGCGAATGGCAGGGCTCACTTGTTCTTGGTCACGTTGGACAGCCAGCGATGACAACTCCTATGGCAATGCCCGCGATGAACCATACACCGAATACGACAAATCACATCATTAACTTTTCCAGTCCCCATACGGGAGGGATCCAGTTTCTGATGGCAGATGGTTCGGTTCATTTCCTGAGCGAAAATATCAACTACGATACCTATCGCAATCTGGGAGAAATTCACGACGGGAATGTGCTCGGGGAATTTTAGTTGTTACTGAATTATCATATTATCCCGAAAGGCCAGAAACAATTTGCCTCTGCCCTTTCGGGAATTCTTTATTTGTTACATCCGTGAAAATCCGTATTACTAACGGTAAAAGTTTGCGAACGGCTCGCAAATTTCAGAAAAATATCAGTTTGGTTACGGCTATCAGAATGAACCAGTCGTGCTGGGTTCATCTGTGGCTAATTGACTTCCTTGAGACCAGGAAGCACTCAATTTCCGGATGAGCCTTTTTTATTTCAGTCCGGATAAACCGCCTGTTTGAATCTATTCTTTACCTTATTTGCAGTTTCTGTTATATCCTCCGCAAAGACCTGTTTTTTGCTCTTATCCACTATTACATCTATTCCATTTACAAAGACTGCGATGAGCCAACCCCTGCGAATTTTGCATACAGAATCTTCCTGTGGCTGGGGAGGGCAGGAGATCCGTATTCTGACGGAAATGCAAGGCATGATCGGGCGGGGGTATGAATTGCATCTGCTTTGTCCTGCTGAATCGACGATTTATGGTGTCGCGAAGAAAAAAAATCTTCCGGTGACAGCCCTTCCCATTGCCAGAAAAAATTTACGTGGCCTGTTGGCATTACGAAAATGGTTGCGTCAAAACCGGGTTGATGTGATTATCACACATAGTTCTACCGATAGCTGGCTGGCAGGTGTTGCCTGCAAAACAATGATTCATCCGCCACGCATTATTCGATTGAGACATGTCTCTGCTGCGGTGCCTAAGAATTTTCCTACCAGATGGCTCTACAATAAATCCTGCAAGCATATTGTCACTACTGGAGATTGCATCCGCAATCAGCTTATCGAAGAAAACGGTTTTGCGTCTGAGCGAATTACATCCATTCCCACCGGGTTAGACCTGCAAAAATTCAATCCCGGCAATAAAATTTCTGCCCGCGAGCAACTTGGACTGCCCAGTTCGAAGCATATTATTGGAATTATCGCCACGTTGAGAAGTTGGAAAGGGCATTGTCATCTTATCGAGGCGTTCTCTCAGCTCATCAAACAGCATGATAATCTTCATCTTTTAATTGTGGGAGAAGGCCCGGTCCGTAAACCACTTGAGGAGATGGTTGAACAGCTTAACCTGAAAAAAGAAGTTACGTTTGCCGGTAATCAGGAAGATACCGTTCCCTGGTTTCAATCGATCGATATTTTTGTACTCCCTTCGTATGCCAACGAAGGTGTTCCACAGGCGTTGATGCAGGCGATGGCTTGTGGCCTGCCGGTAATTGGCGGTGCGGTTGGTGGACTGCCCGAAACAATTGAAGAAGGAAAAACAGGACTTCTGTTTCCCCCCAAAGATGTCCCTGCATTAACCACCGCGATTGAAAAACTTCTTGAAAATCAAGACCTTGCCTCGCAAATGGGAGCCGCTGCTCATCTTGCTGCACAGGAAAAATTCGGCATTGATATCATGCTGGATAAAATGGGCCTGGCTATTGAAAACGCCATTAATTCGTAGGGTTATCGTCTGCGACGGGTTTTGCTGCCGGTTGCCCGACGAACTTTTACCCGTACCGAACTGATAGCCGCTTTTGAAGGTTTATCGGGATTGTATTCTGCCAGTGGCTGACGTGTAATTTGTCGCAGAAAATGTATGGAGCATTGCCTGATAAACAGAGGCTGATTCGGATTCAACCCGGTCGATAATTCTGCAAGAAGTTTTTGATTGGGAGTTACTTTTCTCTGAGCCGCTTCAAACCAGGCGCGAACCGAAAGAGACGATTGATTGTTTTTAACGGCGATTTTATTCCAGACTGCATCAGTTGTTTTATTCCCGGCAGAGGCAAGCAGCCATTCAATGGCCGCGGTACGTTGCGTTTCTATTTTTGAAGAAGCTGCCCGGGGAACTGTCGCAACAGGATCAAGAGAAAATCCAAGCCGCGTACTGGCATGAAGCTCGCGAGCAGAAATGTCTGCTGGTGGAGAATATAAAGCTGCCAGAAGGTTATCGCTTTGATTAATTTCGGCAATGAACGTGTCACTTAACTTCAACGCCTGTGGGGGTTCGCTTCTCCAACGCTGGCTTAAATTCACTCTCGATATTTTATCAACCTCTTTCGCAGTCATGACAATTGCATGACTACTCTTCAATGCAACGTTTTTATTCAATGCAACCTGTGAAACCTGCACTTCGCCGGAAAAGGTAACGGCCTGTTGAGTCTTATTCTCCAGTTGAATGATTCCGATAGATGTATCGTCCTGCTTTGCTTGAAAGATCCATTCCTTTTCAGCGTTTCGGACTTTTACTTCATCACCCGCCTGCATAAGCGAAATGGCAATTTTCCCGGCATGTAATTCCAGATCGATCATGGTATGAATCGATTCTGTTTGCTTTTCAGATTGCCCGGTCTGTTCCTGTCTGGATGTTCCATGAATTGAAAGTTGGACAATTGAATCAGCATCAAGGACAACTTCCGGACCCGATTCAACTTTCCCGCGCATCCAACTGGAAGGCAATGTACGGAATATCAAAGGGGCATTATTAGAACCAGTTTTCTTTTCATTATTGACCGACAGAATACCTTTCCAGGGCAGCGAATTTTCATTTCGATAACCTGCAATCCCTGAAACCTGCGTCCAGACAATTTGCATCTCCTGTTTTTCAGGCGATTTTTTTGTCTTGTTTTCCTGCTTCACGATAACAGATTTTCCATCACCTTGTTTAATCATCGAATCAGGAGCAGGAGATGGATTATCAACAGGTAGCTTCTGTGTGGGACTTTTTTTATCTTCTGGCTGTTGAGTTTTTACCAGGTTATTATTTGTGGTTGCCTCGGTCGATTTCTGAGAAGGGTGCTGTTTGCCCAAAGGCAGAGTTTTAGCGACAGGGATTTCTATGGAAGCCTGTTTGTTATTCAATGCCAGATACACCGGGAAAGCGATCGCAACAACAGCAACAAGCACCGTTCCGATTACCCAGCGTTGCTGCTGGTGTTTCTGGCGCCGTGATACTGTTTTTCTTTTCGG
>WFOZ01000728.1 GCA_015487825.1 Planctomycetaceae bacterium | reverse complement strand
GTTCTATCGGGATCGACATCGGAAAACTTCGGAAGTATTCCGTCCTGCTCCCCGGCTTCGAGCAAGTGGCTTGTCGCACCGAAAAGAAACATAGCCACGAAGCAGTGATAAATCGCAAATTTGGGTAGAATACGGTAGTGCATATTACTGATCCTCAAGTTGTCAGTGAAAATAGCCCGCTAAATCGGCTCTTGTGTTGCCAGCGGTCAATTATGTACGAATGGCAATAATCTCCAGAAAATTACAGAGAGTTAAAACAGCCCAGCCGTACCGGGATATCCGGTGGTATCTGATTTGAAACCGGTTTATACTGTTTTCTCGGGTTGATTGCGGGCATGGTATGCGTGAGAATGTATTTCGAGGCAACTGCATGCCTCAAGCATCTTAATGGATAAATCCAACAATTTCAGTTTCTGCTGGGAATGGACGCGATTTTATGAAAAAAATATTCTCTCTTATTCTGCTCCTGGCGGCGTTTGCGAGCCTCTTTTCTCTTTTAACTTCTGCAACGGTTGTCGCACAGGAAAAAGAGAAGAAGGTTGAAAATCCAATTAATAAAATCATCAACAAGTTTCTGGGGCGCAGGCGTGGAATGCCTCGCCCGCAACCGGGAGACGGCGACTCTACTGATGCAAATGGGGAAATATCGACTTACAAAAAAGATGCGATCGATCAACGCGCTCCCTCTATTCGAGAGCATCAATCGCTGTTGAATTCTGCACGGACCCGTATCAAACATAAGCAGTATCCTGAAGCGTTGGAAATACTACAGAGTATTCTGGATCAGTCGACAGAGTCGGTTATCCAGGGGAATGATGGCCAGTTTCGTTCGGTGAGATGGGTCGCTCAACGGCAGATCTTCGATCTTCCTGATCAGGCTAAACAGTTTTATGAAAAAACATATGGACCACTCGCAAAAAAAATGCTTGATGAGGCTTATCATCATTCCAACTTTTCAGGGATCCGCAAAGTTGCAGAACGATATTTTCATACGCAGGCAGGATATGAAGCAGCCAACCGGATCGCTGCCTACCATGTAGACCAGGGAGAGTTTGCTGTTGCGGCACAATGGTATCTTCGACTGGAAAACACTACGGCCCGATTTGTTACCGACCCTGTCTGGAAACTGAAAGTAAGTGAAGTTTATCGACAGGCAGCATTGAATGAGCATGAACTGACTTCTTTTGAATCTCTTACCGATGCCCAGCGACAGGAGCTAAAAAGACGGTTGCCAAATCGTTCCATCGAAGAAATTCGCGAGCAGTGGAAACAGTATCAACACGTTTTTAATCCCCCACTGGCAGACTGGCTTTTCCCCGGAGGAAGCGCCAGACGCGATGGATTACCAGAGGGAACGCTGCCGTTGTTGATGAGCGACTGGCAACAGGAAATGACAGAACATCCTCAAATCCGTCAACAGATTGATCAACTGCTTGAAGATCTGGAAATCAAAAAATCTCCGATCATCCCCATGATGCAGCCCGTGACCATTGGCAATCGCGTTGTAATGCGCACATTGGAAGGACTGAAGGCTATTGATGTAGAAACGGGACGTATTGTCTGGGAATCGCGTGAAAAAGACTCCCCTGCAACGTTACTCATGGGAACCCAGACAAATCTGAATCCCGGGTTTCAATTCAATGCCAATTTTCAGATACGTGGTGGGATGATAGGTAATGGTTGGATCAGGAATTCCTACTCCTCGTCTCAGGTCGAACAGCATCCATTAACAAATCTTCTATTTCGTAACGCGGTACATGGAACACTCAGCAGCGATGGACAGCACGTATTTGTGATCGAACGCAATGCTGTTCTTTCCCGAATGTTTCCCGGACAGTATTACAACAGCCTGAATTTGTCTAATAACGACACGTATCGCCGAGACTGGACTTCAAACCGACTGACTGCCTACAACCTGCAGACAGGAAAGCTTGCCTGGCATATCGGCGGGGCAGCGATGAATGAGCCAATTGATCCTCCCCTTGCAGGGACGTTCTTTTTTGGTCCTGCGTTGACTGATAACGGAGAACTGTTTGTCGTTGGCGAAAAAGAGAATGCTCTTCGAGTTTATTGCTTGCAGGCGGCAACAGGCAAAGTTTTGTGGTCGCAATTACTGGCTTATACAGATGCCCCGATTGAACGTGATCTGGGACGGCGATGGTGGGCCTCTCAACCTGCATTTGCTGAGGGTGTACTGGTTTGCCCGACCAACGTCGGGCTGCTTGTTGGAATTGACCGTCAGTCTCACGATATCCTCTGGATTTCCCGTTACACCAAGAAGCAACAGGACACACAATCTCGCCAGTTACGCCAACGAGGTGGCAGCATTCTGATGGCGAATGTCGGGACTCTCCAGGATCGGTGGTTCGCAACCCCGCCGATCATTGCCGGGCAAACAGTTATTTATGCCCCACTCGAAGAGGCATCTCTTATCGGCTATCGATTGACTGATGGTAAAGAACGCTGGAGAAATACCGGGTTGAAGCAGGGGCTGTATCCACTCGGGTCGTATAAATCAGATCTGATTGTTGTCAACAAAGAAGATTTGACGGGCTATGACATCAACACCGGCGAAGAAACCTGGATGGTTCCATTCGCCAGTTTTGATTCTGATCAGTCAAGGTCTGAGCAAATTCCCTGTGGTCGCGGTCTGATTATGGGGAATCAGGTGATGTTACCCATTGGCCAGCAGGAGATCTGGTATTTTGATTTGGATAAAAAAGAATTTTCCTCTCGCTCTCGCGTTGCCGATGCCGGCTTACGACTTGGGAATCTGGTAATGGCTCAGGGAAAACTGATCTCCGCAGGCCCCGATAGAATAGCCATGTTCCAACCTAAAGATGAAGTTGAACAGAAAATCAAACAGCGATTGCAGGAAAATCCTCAAGACCCGTGGTCATTATTGAAACAGGCAAAGATTTTCTCTTTGGATCACCAACACGAAGCCGGACTGAGGGAATTAACCAAAATAGATGTCCATTCTCTCGATGATTCCCTGCGTTCGCAGTATCGCAGACAGATGCTTGAATGTCTGATCGTAACGGTCAAAAATCATCCGGAAAAGTATGATCAGGAATTTCAACAGATTCCCAACTTCATCGAAACCGATGTGGATCGACAACGCTACCTGCGTTTACGTGCCAGGCGAATGGTAACGCGCAAAGAGTATGCTTCCGCCATTGAAGCATATGCAGAGCTGGCAAATTTCAGGAGCAATACCCTGCTTCGCGACTCGCACGATGCCTCCTTCTCTTCCCGGCAGGATGTCTGGCTCAATGCACAGTTGAAAGAACTCTGGGACAACTCTTCCGGAGAAATCACTTCACAGATTATTCGCATGGTAAATCAGTCCGTCCAGCAGGCGATTGATTCCAACGACCTGCAACAGATGTTGCACGTAATACGCATTTACGGTTTCCATCCCGATATCGAACCCATCTATTTTCGCATGGTAGAACTGGCAACAGAGCAGAAAGATTTTGCAACCGCACAATTTGCCCTCAACACAATGGCGCAGCAGGATGATGAATCTGTGATTGCAACTTCTATCGCGAAACGGGCTGAACTACTGCATCAGTTTGGGCTACATTCGGACGCCCTGTATTACCTGGAATCTCTGAAAGAAAAGGAGGCAGACCTGGTCCTGCTCGATGGCCTGACGGTAGGTGAATGGCTGCAGGAAAAAGAGCAGGAAAACTGGTTGAATCCGAAGTTGAACTATCCTTCTGAAAGCTCCTGGGCAAACGAAGAGTTTGAAGTGGTACGCATTGGTTCTTCAAATGGAATTCAACAGAAAGGAACTGTAAATATTTCCCCATCGGATCTACCTTTTTTCAAAGAACATCGTTTTCTGTTTAATTACAATAATAGCCGTTTGAAAATATTCCGAACTCAGGATGATGAACTCCTCTGGTCGATTCCGCTACAGCAAGTGGAAAACTCTGCATCGGCAAATGTGCTTCCGGTTCGTATCGATGGGCATCTGCTGACGCTTTACTACAAAGGAATGCTCCAGTGTTATTCGCTTCCGGACCAGCGTCTGGTCTGGTCAAAGCCGATTACTTCTCGCGTAAGTAACATCTACACCAATCGAGCAACTCTACAGAAACTTTCGGGTTTACATAAAACATCAGTAGCTGCAAACCGGTTGCGGATTAATAATTCCAATGGGAAATTCGGTCCTCTGGCGATTTCCACTTCTCATACGATTTGCTATTTCGGCAGGCAGGAACTGGTTGCTGTTGATCCCCTTAATGGAGAAACCCGCTGGATCCGCCGTGGCATACCAGCCGGAACCGCCGTTTATGGCGACGAGCACTACCTTTGCATTCTGACACCAAACAGTACAGAAACAATCATCATCAGTACCGCAGATGGACGGCAGATTGAAACCGATGAAATTTCCCCGCTGATCCATCAGAGCATTGCAGTGACCCAACATCAGATGATTACCGTGCAACGTAACAGCTCCGGTATCCTGGGCCTTACCAGTAACTCCATGAAAATTTCTGCCATTGATTTTGTCACTCGGGAAAGCCTCTGGGAATTTGGTATCGGAACCGACGACTACATCGGAAAACTGGACGAGAACTCGCTCATCATCATCAAACAAAGCGGAACAGTCCAGGTAATTGCCTTAAGCGATGGTGAATTGCTGCTGGAAGGGGACATCGGAAATGTGAAAGGGAATCTGCTGGTATTCAGCGATGCAAACCGGATTTTCCTGATCGTCAACACTTCCTCTCACCGTTCTTCCTACCTCAGTATTCATAACCAGTATGTTAATGGCTTTATCGTCGCGATTGATCGCAAAACGGGAGAGCAATTATGGAAACATGCCACGAAGGGCTTGAGCCTGATCCTGCAGGATCTCGATCAAATTCCTGTATTGCTGTTGGTTACCAGGAAACATGAACGAATTCACAAACTGACGATCAATATGTTTCGGATGCTTGTTCTTGATAAACAAACCGGCAAACCGGTTTTCGAAAAGTCATTCACCACCCAGCAACCACCTAATCAAATCAGCTGGAGCTTTACAAAAAAACAGATCCGCATGCACTCTTACAATTCGGTTTATACACTCAGACCAAAACAAAAAGAAGCAGACCAGTAGCAGGAAATTCATTTCCTTTACCAGGCCGTAGCACACGGTTTTTAGAACTCAACCAAAACAACTTGCCCCTGTAAGGTATCTAACCAATCAGTTCAACCAAGAATAACTGGAAAATCTGATTCGCATTTTACTAATCATTCCTGTTTTATTCCTGCTGATCCTCTCAGGCGGGACTGCATCTTCACAAGAGAAAAAAGAGCTGGATTTACTCTCCATGAAACCCAAAATAAAAACTCTTGGCGGGAGACAGTTCTGGGGAGATGTCCATTTTTTTCGGGATTGGCGAATTCAAAGGAAGGTACAGACTCAGCATTATCGTCTGCTCGATGGAAAAGATCGACGTTATGCATCGGGCACGTTTGAAGATTGTCTTTCGGAATTGAACAAGCAGCGAAAGATTCATGATTTACAGCCGATGACCGGCAAAGCAGTGGTGCTGTTACATGGAATCATGCGTTCTGCAAAATCGTTCTCCCCCTTCAGACGCGAGTTGGAAAAACAGGGGTATCTCGTTTTTTCAGTGGATTATCCGAGTACGCAAATTACGATCGAACAGGCCGCTTCCGATTTACAGCAGGTTCTTAAGTCACTCGAAGGGATTGAGCAGATTTCATTGATCGGCCACAGCATGGGCGGCCTGGTAATACGCGCCTGGTTTCAGGATTATAAAGATAACAGAGTTGATAAAGTGATTATGCTGGGCACTCCCAATCAGGGTGCAGAAATGGCAGAAGCATTGAAAAACTTTCTGCCCTTTCAATGGCTGCTCGGTCAGGCAGGCCAGCAGCTGGCTACTAACGCAGAAAACTCTCCCCGTAAACTGCCTGCCCCGACAGTTCCGTTTGGTGTTATTGCAGGAGGACGAGGAGAAAACTCTAACGGGTACAATCCCTGGTTACCTGGCGATGATGATGGAACCGTGACCATCGCCAGCGCCCATTTGCAAGGTGAAGCAGATTTCCTGAGACTCCCCTGCCTGCACATGTTCTTAATGCGAGACGCCAGGGTCATTGAAGCAGCGGTCCGGTTTCTGAAAACGGGACAATTTACCGCCGAGGTGCAGCAGTAGATTCCAGCCATAAAAAAAGCACCTTCGAGGCTCGAAGGTGCTTTGACTTATTCAACTTCACCGAAGTTATTTTTCAGAAACTTTGAAAGCTTTCTTGAAAGCTTTTTTTCCGAAGACGAGATCAACTTGAGCATCGCCCTTCTTACCTTCGGCTTTGCCTTTGCAGTTGTTGCAGCAGAAGCAGACTTTTGCACCAGCAACAGTAATGACAGTAGAACCATTCAGCTTACCGCCGGTCAACGGGCAGCATTTCTGCTTGGCCTGCTTGGTGGCAACCAATTGAGCATTGGCGCGAGCAGCGAATTTAGCAGGATCTTTGCTGAACGCTTTTTTGCAGTTACCACAGCACAGAAAAACCTTCGCACCATTGTAATCAACAGACTGGCCGGCAACAGCAGGCTTGGTTTTAGAGACAGGACATTTCGCATTGGAAACATCAATATCAGCGGCATTTGCAGAAACAGACAGAAGGCTAACCATAGCCAGACTCAAAAAAATACGACGCAACATCAGAGGAAGCTCCTTTGGTAAGAACAATCAGGGTAGGTAGGAAAGTCTCGCAGACTTTCACGTCGGTAATTCACAATACTTCTCACAGACAACTGATTCAAGTAACCAAATACATAATTTACAAACGATTGGTAAATCACTTAATATGGACACGGGCATCTACTATTGCATGTGAGAGAACCTACCCACTGTAACTCGTTGCGAAATGCATAATCTGTTAGCTTACTCACACTTTGAAGATTTTATTATCCACTGAAACAACAATCTGTTTCAGAATTATGAGAAGGTGAAAGATGGCGTCAACTTCTGCTATTCCCATTGCAGGCGATATTCAACAGGCGAAATCCCAACCAGCTGCATTAGGTTCTTCCGGAGCGATCAGCATTGACTGGTTTATCCTGCTGCGCTGGGTGGCCGTTCTGGGGCAACTGTTTGTTGTGCTGATTGTAAACTATTTGTTCGAAATCAATCTTGAACTGATCCCCCTGTTGATCACCATCAGCGTGGCAGCATTAAGCAATCTGTTTCTGACGATGTGGTACCTGAGATATCGAAAGTCGCTGGAGGAGTCTGGGCACTTTCGTGTCTGGCCGGTGGTGCTTGCAGCGGTAATGGCTTTCGATTTACTACTGCTTACCGGAATGCTTTACTACAGCGGAGGCCCCAGCAATCCGTTCTGGATTTTTTATCTTGTTAATCTTTGTCTGGTCGGTATTGAATTGGCTGCCTGGGTTGCCTGGTGCCTGAACCTGCTGGCAATCTGTTGTTTTGCTTTTCTGCTGTATGATCATCATTCATTGCCAGTGGAGACATTGCAGAACTTTCTCCCCGAAATTCGAGAAACCGGAATCATCACTCTGGCACATAACGGCGTACTTTGTGCTTTTATCACCTGTGCTTCGGTGATCATCTTTTTTTCGACGCTGGTCACATCGAAATTACGAACTCGGGAATTAATTATTCGCGATCTGGAAGCCAAGCGAATTCGTGGTGAAAAACTGGAAGCACTCGGCACTCTGGCAGCCGGGGCAGCGCACGAACTGGCCACTCCTTTAGGAACAATCGCCATCGTTATCGGAGAATTACAACACGGACTAAACGCCTCCCAACAGGATAATTCTCAGTTTCAGGATGATGTCGCCCTGATACGCTCTGAACTGGAGCGCTGTCGATTTATTCTGAACCACATGTCTGCCCAGGCTGGTGAAGAAACAATCGAGAAAAAAGAAACTCTGACCGGTAAAGAACTGCTAGATCTGATCATGAAAGAAGTCAAACAGCCTTCGCGTGTCATCACACAGATTTCCCCCGAAGCAACCACTTGCAAAGTCAGTGTCGGCCCCCATGTAACCGCCCAGGCATTGCGAGGTACCATCAAGAATGCTCTGGAAGCTTCACCGGCACAGGCAAACGTAAGAGTGAAAGTTGATTGTAATCAGTCAATGCTTATCC
>WFOZ01000727.1 GCA_015487825.1 Planctomycetaceae bacterium | reverse complement strand
TCCCATTCGTACGGCTTGCTGGCCTCCATAGGCGGCGAATTCCCAATAGAGAAATTCGTGCTTTTCTTGCTTATTCGTTTTTCCCAGTAAAGTGGGCAGCATACTGATTCCGTCGATATCTTCAGGAGCAGTTGTTCCTGTGATCTCTGCAAGGGTTGGCATAACATCCCAGTTGGCGGAGATTAGATCGGTTGTTTGTGCAGGAGGAATTTTCCCGGGCCAACGGACAACCATCGGCACGCGAATTCCACCCTCATACAAACTTCCCTTGAATCCTCGCAACGGTCCTGCAGATTCAAAGAAAACGGAATCAGAGCCCCCCAGACGGTTGTAGGCCGGTCCGTTATCGGAAGTGAAGAAGACGATTGTATTTTCATCCAGCCCCAGTTTTTTAAGTAAATCCATTACCTTGCCGACATCTCGATCCATATGACTGACCATGGCCGCGTAGCCTGCTCTGGGATAAGGGTGTTTCAGATAGCCACGATGTTTATGATCCTGCTCAGGAATAACTCCTTTGTACTGCTTCAAAGAAGATTCGGGGACTTGAATTGAGAGATGCGGAATCGCAAAAGGAAGGTACAGAAAGAAAGGACGATTTTGATTTTTTCTGATAAAATCCAATGCTGTTTCTGTAAATCGATCCTGCGAATATGTCTTGCCGTTCAAAGTACGATCATTGCCGGGAAAGAGTTCTTTGGTTCGGTTGTTCCAGAGAAATTTCGGATAATGATTATGCGCATGCCTTTGGCAGTTAAATCCATAAAACAGGTCAAAGCCCTGCTTGTTCGGATCACCGGTTGTACCGAAATGTCCCAGTCCCCATTTCCCGATGGCAGCTGTGGCATAATTTTTCTGTTTGAGCATTTCTGCAATCGTAATTTCAGAATCCGGAATTGGATTCTGGCCGGGGAATTCCCAGCCGAATTTTTCTTTCAGGTGTTGCAAATGTTTGGGATCGCCGTTGTTGCGAATCCATGCGTGACCGGGATGCTTGCCTGTCAATAAATTACACCGGGCTGGCGCACAGACGGCATTGCCGGAATAGAAATTGGTAAACCGGATTCCCTCTTTCGCAATGCGGTCGATGTGAGGCGTCTTGATCCATTTTTGACCATAACACCCCAGTTCGTTATAGCCGAGATCGTCAGCCATGATATATACGATGTTAGGCGGTTGCTCAGCGGCTCGACTTTTCGATGGTGTCAATACCGTTGAGGCCAACATCAAAAACAGAAAGCAAAACGTAAACCATAATAATCTGCATTGTCTGGTCATGGGAAAGCCTTGTTTATCAGTGTGTGGAACCAATGCGAAGAAGAATGACAACATGATTCAAAAAAAGATCACTTCTATTGTTGAACCAGTTGAATTGCATCGGAAAGGTTGATTGTTCCTTCGTATAAAGCGCGGCCGATAATTGCACCGACCATGCCTGAATGTTTTTGCTGTAATGCAAGCAGGTTTTCAATATCCTCAGTGGTTGTTACCCCGCCTGAGGCAATCACGGGCAAGCCGAGGTCTGCCAGGTTGGCCATGTCCTGCATCGTTGATTCATCCACTCCCTGCATCATGCCATCATTGGCGATATTAGTGTAGATGACCGCAGCAACCGGCAGGCCTGCAAACTGACCAGCCAGCTCGATTGCTGATGTTTTGGAGACTTCCAGCCAGCCAGCCGTGGCCACCATCGAGTCTTTTGCATCAACTCCGAGTGCAACACGCCCGGGAGCTGCGTTGACAATTTCCCGAAACCATTCGGGTTGTTTCAGTGCCTGCGTTCCGATAATGGCCCGCTCCACGCCGACATCATTAAGAAGGTGCATTACGGTTTCAGTATCACGAAGTCCTCCTCCAAGTTGGCAGGGAACATCGACTGCTTCGACAATTTTGCGAATCACATCGCCATTCTGAACAGACCCGGCCCGGGCACCATCCAGATCGACCAGATGAATTCGAGTTGCGCCCTGCTTCGCCCATTCACGAGCCACTTCAACAGGATCGTCATTGAAGATCGTTTCCTGATTGTAATCCCCCTGACGCAGGCGAACGCAGCGGCCTGCTCTTAAATCGATAGCGGGAATTAGTTCCATTTGTTTATCTCCGAAAGTATTAAAGTGTCTAATTGAGGATAGAAAAGTTCTTCAGTAACTGTAGACCATGTTGCTGGCTTTTCTCCGGATGAAATTGTGAGGCGAACATATTCCCTTTGCGAATCATCGCGACAACGCTTTGGCCATGCTGCGTATTGGCTGCAATCACTTCTGTCTCGCTTGGTACAACATGATAACTATGCACGAAATAGAACCAGGCCGATTCCGGAATTCCTTCAAGCAGCGGGTTATCTTCTGCAATATCTGTCAACTGATTCCACCCCATATGTGGGATTTTCAACCCGGCATGTTCCTGAAATCTGACGACTTCACCGGGGATCAGTTTCAAGCCTTCGTATTCGCCATCTTCGTAGCTGATATCAAAAAGTAATTGCAAGCCGAGGCAGATTCCCAGAAAGGGGCGGTCTTTTTCGATATGTTTCAGAATCGGTTCAATAAACCCCTGTTCTTCCAGGTGTTGTTTTGCATCGCGAAATGCCCCAACACCGGGCAGCACCATCTTCTCGATATCGATGATTTCATCGGGAGATTTACAGATTTTGGCATCGATCCCAAGATGCTCAAACGCCTTGGCAACAGATCGCAAGTTGCCCATTCCGTAGTCAATTATATGTATCATTTGTTTTGAATAAATCTTTTTAACTTAACAAGTAACAGAAAGGACAGATTCTACTAACGCTTGTCCTGCTTTTTCTAATACCTAACCCTGCGTAGCCGGAACCAAATAAGAAAGATAAAATGAACCGCAGAGCCCCGGATGTCACGGAGAAAAAACTCACACAAAGATGCAACGGCGTCAAGAGGTTCCTTCATCGTCTTCATAATATTGAAGTTTAACTGGACAGCGTCAGGTTCAACTCCTTTCCAAGCTCCTGCTT
>WFOZ01000726.1 GCA_015487825.1 Planctomycetaceae bacterium | reverse complement strand
GTCGACAATAAACCGATCCATTCCTATTTATGTAAGCTATCCAGGCAGATTTCAAAAGAAACGATCATGGCTAAGAAAACAATTGCTGATATTGATGTTGCAGGAAAAAAAGTGTTGATGCGAGTCGATTTTAATGTTCCGCTCGACAAGCAACAGCAAATTACCGATGACCGTCGCATCGTGATGGCCCTTGATTCCATTAAATCGGTGATCACCAGAGGTGGGCAACTGATCTTGATGAGCCATCTGGGACGGCCCGCTGCAGATGGTTCGACTGATGAGGCTAGGTTCAGCTTGCAACCGGTCGCAAAGCGATTGGGAGAAATTCTCGAACAGGAAGTTGCCTTCGCCACCGATACCGTAGGTGAGGAAGCCGCGACAAAAGTTGCTGCACTGAACGATGGCGATGTTCTTGTTCTGGAAAACCTGAGATTCAACAAAGGTGAAAAAAAGGGAGATACAGAATTTGCAGCCGCCCTGGCTGCCTTTGCAGATATTTACTGTAATGATGCCTTCGGAACCTGCCATCGTAAAGATGCTTCGATGGTCGCTGTCCCCGAAGCGATGGGCGCAAAACCGAAAGTTGTCGGTTTTCTTGTCGCCAAAGAAATTAAATATCTAACCGATGTCATTGCAAACCCGCAACGTCCCTTCGTTGCGATACTGGGAGGAGCCAAGGTTTCAGATAAAATAAAAGTGATCGACAACCTGCTCGATATCTGCGATAAAATTCTGATTGGCGGTGCGATGGCATACACATTTGCACTCGCTCAGGGGGGCTCGGTCGGCAAAAGTCTTGTCGAACCGGACAAGGTAGATCTGGCAAAAGAGTTAATCGAAAAAGGAGGCGATAAACTGATGCTTCCTGTCGATACGCATTGCGGCGACGATTTCAATTCTGACTGTAACAAGCAAATCGTCAACGCTGGTGAAATTTCAGACGATTTTGAAGGTCTGGATATTGGGCCGGAAACAGCCCGGCTGTATGCTGAAACTGTTCGCAATGCGAAAACGGTTGTCTGGAACGGTCCAATGGGCGTCTTCGAAATGCCTCCTTTCGATGCAGGAACAAAAGCCGTCGCCCAGGCAATTGCAGATAGCGACGCGGTCAGCATTATCGGCGGAGGAGACAGTGCAGCTGCAATTCAACAACTCGGTTTTGCCGATCAGGTATCACATGTCAGTACCGGCGGCGGTGCATCGCTGGCAATGCTTGAAGGCCAAAAATTTGCAGCCGTCGAATTACTCGACGAAGCATAAAATACAGCGACAACTTTTTGATTTGAACATCCGATGCCATGCTCACCTTGCGAAGCGGGGTGAGCATGTTCGCGTTGGAATGGGTACCGAATTAACGTTGGCCCTGCTTCACCATGCAGCTTTGGCAGCCAGCCGGTTAACTCCTTCAACGTGGACACAATTCGCCCCAGATGGGAATTAATTCTCTTTCAGGCTGTTTTTCTTCTGGAAAGTTCTATAATACCAGTTGATTTTCTACGCTGATCATCTATCAGTCATAGAGCTTCATCCGTGGCTGACTTGTCTTTGAAAACCAGAAGGCACGCCATTTTCGGTTGATCCTCAAAGAGCAGGGTTACAGACCGTTTTCTCAACCTGCAACCACGACCTTATTTTGATATATCGGATCTCTTTCATGAGCCAACACGACTCGAACAAACAATATGACTTGCCTCCCGTAGGTATTAATCCATCCACAAATGCACTGGGGACCAATCCGGGGAGCTTTGCATTGCCGCCAAAACTTGCTCCCGGACCGGAAGGGGCGCTCACTTATGCCTCACCCGATACCCCCGGCATGCCCCCCGCATCTGAAAAAACCGCCTGGGATTTCATGCCCGACGATTGGACGCAAGTCCCCGACCACGAAAATAACCATCACTGTGCAGATGCCTGGCAACCGCCCGAAAATTTCGAGCCGATCACTCAACTGGAACACGCTCGTGTCGGAACCATCACACCGGAAATGGAACGGGTTGCAGCGCGTGAACCTCATTTAACGGCACTACAAATTCGCGACGAAGTCGCAGCCGGGCGGATGGTCATTCCGGCCAACAAAGTGCATCTGGGTCATCAGCTCGAACCGATGTGCATCGGCCGCGCCTCGCTGACCAAAGTAAACGCAAACATGGGAGCCTCACCCGTTTCCTCAGGGACCGAGGAAGAACTTGAAAAATTGAACTGGTCTCTCAAATGGGGAGCAGATACCGTAATGGATCTTTCCACCGGCGGTGATATCGATGGATGCCGGGAAGCGATCATCCAAAACAGTCCCGCACCGATCGGCACCGTCCCGATCTATTCGATGATTATCGGACGCAAGCTCGAAGATTTAACGCACGAAATCATTCTCGATTCGCTCGAACATCAGGCTCAACAGGGCGTCGATTATTTCACGATTCATGCAGGAGTGCTTCGCGATCATCTGCAATATGTGAAAGACCGTTTAATCGGCATCGTTTCGCGGGGCGGGTCGCTGCTGGCAAAATGGATGCTCGATCATAACGAAGAAAACCCGATGTACGTGCTTTGGGAACAAATCTGTCAACTTATGCGTCGTTACGATGTCACGTTCAGCATTGGTGACGGATTACGACCCGGCGGACTGGCTGATGCAACCGACCGTGCCCAGCTGGCGGAACTGTGCGCACTGGGCGAGTTGACCGAACGCGCCTGGAAACAGGGAGTGCAGGTAATGGTCGAAGGACCGGGGCATGTTTCGTTTGATCAAATCGAATACAACATGAAGTTGCAACGCAATCTCTGCCACGGCGCCCCGTTTTATGTACTCGGACCATTAGTAACTGATATCTTCCCCGGTTACGATCACATCACCAGTTGCATCGGCGCAACCGCAGCCGCTTATCACGGGGCAGCGATGCTCTGTTACGTCACCCCGAAAGAGCATCTCGGATTGCCGAAAAAAGATGATGTCAAACAGGGCTGCATTGCTTACAAAATCGCAGCCCACGCAGCCGATGTCGCCCTCGGCATCCCCGGCACGCGAGACCGTGATGACGAACTGACTAAAGCGCGAGCCGCGCTCAACTGGGAAAAACATTTTGAACTCAGTTTCGATCCTGATGTTGCCCGCGCGTATCACGACGAAGACCTCGATGTAGATACCGATTTTTGTGCCATGTGCGGACACGACTGGTGCAGCGTTCGTATCTCCCGCGAAATCGTCGAATTCACCTCCGGCAAAGATGCCAACTACGCCTGGGAAAAAGCAAAAAAAACAGCCGCCCTTTCCCCCGAACAACAGGAAATTCTTAAACAACGTGGCGTGCTCAGCCCTGATGAAATCCACAAACTCGCTTCAAAAACAAAAAAGAAAATGGGGGCAAACGAAGACAAAGCCACCTGCCACAGCGATTACGTCGATCCCGAAACCGCCAAAGAAATCCAACAGGAAGTCATTGAACTGGACGTCAACTGATCTCAGTCATAGAGGACACTGCTAGGTTGATAAATGTGGTGGACTATGAGTGCCAATCGAAACCAGAAATCCATTGTACGTAGCGATGTGTGGGCTGGAATCCTCTTTTTCGCCCTGATTGAAGCTGAGTATCTCTATTACTCAGCAGTCGTAGCTCCAACATGGGGGTTTGGTGGTGTCATCTGGGTTATGGGCTCGCTTTTCTTCATGCTGCTGGTGATGAATATTTTTGGAAGAATTCTACCAATTTCAGTTTGCCTTGGTGTCATTACTTTTTACTGGTTTTCAATATTCCTCGGAGAGTACCTTTTCGCAGAAACAGTTCCCCAGGAATCTGTAATGATTCCTGTTCTGTGCTGCGTGGTACACTGCACCATTCAATTCCTTATTGGAAAATTTTGGGAAATTGATTTTTTTAAATAACCCCGTCGAAATCCACAAACTCGCCTCAAATACAATAAAGAAAATGGGAGCAGGTTAACCTTACACGGCTGGATTTTACCTGGAAAGAAAGAGTTGATATTTACTTGACAGCCAAACTCTATTCGTGATAAATTGAGCCCGCTTTGATTTCAGTGGCCTTCTTCCGGATCGAATATGAGCCATCCGATCTGACTGTTCAGCGGCTCTGCTTGTGAAATTTCTCTGCAATAATCGGCACACCGCCCGTGGTCCACCTGCGCATATAACCGTTGCGCTATTTCTGATTGCGTTGATAACGCGAAGATTGCGCTCAGTTTTTCAACTCCAAATAAAGCAGTTGTTCTGAGCATTTTCAGTATATTAATTCGGTTTCGCTTCCATTTATCCCCTGCCGAAAATGAGCCTCCCGGCAGGATTGCACAGTGGCTCTTTTTATGTTCCGATGCCAAGTTTGTAACCAGGTTGTGCCAGCACGCACAAAAGCTACACGTATTATTATTAAAACTCGAGTAAAGAAATACCCGAGCCGTTCCAAAGCTAATCGCGTGATTACTTTTAACAAAAATGGAAAACCCAAAAAAGATTTTGTCTCTGACCCCGGAGGCACCGGTTGGGAAATAGTAAGCGAAATGATCGCCTGCCCCGCCTGTGCAAAGCAAGAGTAAGACTCC
>WFOZ01000725.1 GCA_015487825.1 Planctomycetaceae bacterium | reverse complement strand
GTACTTACTCCTGTTGATCAGTTTAATGAACCAATTAAGCTCCCCGGCGATGTCACCATTAAGATCTTTGCCCAGCAGGATTCGCTACTGGAAACACATCGATTTTCTGCAGAACAGGTTCGCAAAAAGTGGAACGCGGGCTGGGTTTCTTCCGGTTTTGTCTTCCAGCTGCCGTGGCCGGAGAAAGTAACTGCGGCTGATTTACCCGGACAGCAGATCGAATTGAAAGCAACCTTCAAAACAGCCGATGGCAGAGAATTTGAAGCGAGCCATCAATTGAAAATTAAAGCGGACCTCAATCCGCAAGGAAATTTAGACAAGCCGGTAAAACAAGCAGATTTTGGTCAAAACAAGGCCTCATCGGACAGAATTGACACCTCTGATCGAAGAACGATTGATGAATTCCCCATTTTACGATAAAACATCGGCAGAGGTTTCGTGCAGCGTACATTACCTGCGGACCAGCACCGGGATTCGTTCTTTCCAGTTCACACGATGTTCCGCAGGTAGCAGCCCCTGCTGTCGAATAAATATTCTATTATAGAGAGGTTCAACTCCGCGGTGGTCCCATCGATCATCCTGACAGTTCTTTGTTTCTGTTCGTTCTTCTTCGCTCTGGCGTACCATTCGCTTCTGGAGTTCAGTCGAAGACGATTGGAATCGATCTGTAAACAGCACGACAACGAAAAACGGCTCGGAAATATCCTCAAGCATGATGCCCGGGCAATGCTTGCAACTCAGGTAGCGTTCCTGCTTTCGGTTTTTGGCTATTGCGGATTTGCGTTTTACGATCAGCCAAACCAGCTTGATATTTTTATTATCGGAGTTTGCCTGCTCGGCTTCGGCTATCTTCTGCCTCGCTGTCTTGCAGAAGTCATTAGTGAAAGATTTTTGTTCCACTCTTGGCCGCTGCTGCTGGGAATTACCTGGCTGATGATCCCGGTAGTCCGTGTAATCGAAGCAACTGATACACTTTTTTATCGTATCGCAGGACGTGAAACACCAAATGAAATCGATCCCACATTAATTTCAGAAGAAATTCGTACCGTGATCGATGAAGGGGAACGGGAAGGAGCCATCGAGGCCAGCGCAGGTCGCATTATTCAACGGTTGATGGAAATTCAAAATGAAGATGTCACTGCAGTGATGACACCACGAACCGAAATGGTCTGCATTCAGGTCGACACTCCACTCGAAGAAGTACGAAAACAATTGATCGAAGCAGGACATTCCCGCGTGCCGATTTATCGCGAGTCGCCTGATGATCTGATCGGTATTCTTTACGCCAAGGATCTGCTCCAGCAACTGGGCGATTCTCAGGAAAACAAAATACCGCTGACAAGTTTCCTGCGGGAACCGTTATATGTTCCGGAATCAACAGGGATTGAAGGACTGTTGGAACGGATGCGACGCGAACAGGTTCACATGGCAATTGTGCTTGACGAATACGGTGGCGTGGCCGGTCTGGTAACGATGGAAGATATTCTCGAAGAGATTGTCGGAGAGATCGAAGACGAATACGACAAAAAACAGGAACAGGAAATTCGGGAAATTAAACCGGGGCTGTTTGAAGTCGATGCCCGGGTGCATATCGATGATTTGAATGAACAGTTCGAACTGCAACTTCCCGAGGATGAAGACTACGAAACAATCGGCGGCTTCGTCTTCACGCAAATCGGAAAGATCCCTGAAAAGAACGAGACACTCACCTGGCAAAACCTCAAATTCACCATTCTCGATGCAGATAAACGCAGAGTAAAAAAGCTGAGAGTCGAACTCGATGACTCACTTGTTGTCAACGAGTAATAAAGAGGTCATCCAATGAATGAGACCTGTTTTCGCTGAATTGGAATTATCGAACCCCAAGGCAGGAAAATTTATCTGCTTTGAATGTGAAAGCGTTGGTTGATACCGGTGCATTGATGCTCTGCATTCCTGAGCATATCGCTTTACAGCTAAATCTTAAATCCGAATCGATGAGAGAGGTGACAGTAGCGGATGGTAGAAGCATGAATGTCCCGTACGTCGGACCAGTCAAGGTCGGTTTCGGAAAGCGTTTTTGCTACGTCGGAGCTTTGGTACTTGGCGATGAAGTCTTGCTTGGTGCAGTTCCAATGGAAGATATGGATCTGGTTGTTAACCCTGGTCGCAGAGAACTGGCTGTCGATCCAGCCAGTCCAAACATTCCACATGCCAGGGGCAAGTAGCAAGCTCTCTGGCTTCTTACGCTTCTGCGGTTGTCCAGGACATGAAGATTTCTGCATCGGCGAAGCCGAGTTTCTCATCATCACCATCGACTTCGGTTAATTCGAATTCGGCGACTGCAATCAGATCTGCCTGCTCGCCACCTTTTTCGACAAGTTTAGTATCGCTGACTGCACGCCACCACTGCAAATGAGGCCAGTCTTTGCGAACGTGTTTAATGCACGTCACCATCGTTCGACCATTCGCCCCTGCACTAAAGCCTGCGCGTGTAGCGATCTCTGAAAAGGTTCCCAGTTTATCAGCTCGTTTGAGCTCCCAGAGAACTTCGGCAACTGCTTCGGCTCGAGTTGTAGCCATCTTACACTATCCTTGATATCGTAAATTAAGAGGCGGTCATAATCTGACCGGGCGTATTTATCGTTGTAACAAAAATTGACTTACCTGAAACTACCCGAAATGCAGTCAAATCTCAACCGCATTGTCCGACCAGCGGGAAAAAAGCAGCAGGATTATAAAAATGATCTTATTTAGATTTGTTGATAATTGACTTGAGTTTTGCTGGAACAAAGCCAGAATCGGTATATGGAAAATTAGTTCACTGAGGAAATGAGGATTTTGCGATTCGTTTCCCAATATCGATATTTGAAAGTGAGGAGCAGAGGGATTGCCTGGCTGCAGAAGATGTTGTGTTCATATGCAGAGGAATAATCCTGTTCTCTTGCCAGATTTCATAATTGTATTTGTGCTTCTAAATTTGCTTACTCAGATTGGATATCGGGAGGAATGATGCAGGGAATTATAATCGGTGTTGTCCTGATTTTACTTGCGGGTTTGGTCTATTGGTGGATCCGCAGACGTCGTCGAACCCGATTGATCTCTTTTGTAGCGTTGTTACGAGAGCCACTGACGTTTGATCCGGCTGTACTTGCACATATTGCGAGCAAGGCCTGGAATGCCGATTTAGGCGATGGAATTTCGGAAGGTGCTGATG
>WFOZ01000724.1 GCA_015487825.1 Planctomycetaceae bacterium | reverse complement strand
TACTTTCCTGTATCCATCTGATTATGAACATAAGCAGCCGGAAAATCACCAATTGAAGAGACACCAAAGGCAACCATCGTCTCTGTGTCCTGAACGGTATAGCCCATGAAGTTGCGATGGATTTCCCCTTGTTGAAAAGCAACCGCCATGCCATCATCGGGTAGCGCAAAATGATCCAGCCCGATTGCAAAATAGCCGGCATCGATTAATGCGCGACGGCATTGAATCGCCAGCGAAAGTCGTTCTTCCGGAGTTGGCAGGCCAAACTGCTCCAGCGTTTTCTGATGAGGTTTAATCCAGGGAACATGGGCATAACCAAAAACCGCTAATCGATCCGGGCGAATGGAAATGATAGAATCAACAGTCCGCTGCCATGTCTGTTCGGTCTGGAAGGGCAGTCCATAAATGAGATCCAGGTTAACTCCCTCAAAACCAATGCGTCGAGCCGCTGCAACGAATTCGATAAGCTGTTCTTCGCTGTATTCACGTTTAACGGTCTCTTGAACTCTTTCATCCAGGTCCTGCACGCCCATTGAGATTCGCTGGAAGCCTTTAGAGTTCAACATTTCCAGGTGTTCAAGCGTGGTGACTCGTGGATCGACTTCAATAGATCGCTCTGAACCGGGAACACTTTGAAAATGAGTATCGAAATGATCAATAACTCCAGCCAGCTGATCCGGAGATAGAAATGTGGGTGTCCCTCCCCCAAAATGCATCTGAGCAAGTTGTGGACGAGTTGTAAATAGCCCTGCAACGGTTTCGGTTTCCCGCTTGATTGCATCGAGATAGCGTTCAACAAGTGACTGTTTTCCGGTGATACGAACATTACAGGCACAGTACAGACATAATCGCCTGCAAAAAGGGATATGAGCATAAAGGGCGATTGGTGAGGGATCGGTATGGTTTACCAGAACATCCCGGTACACGTTTGAATCAACTGCATTTGTCCATTGTGGTGCTGTTGGGTAAGACGTATAGCGAGGCCCGCGCGTGCTGTAACGCTCTACTAAATCTCGTATTCCCTGGTCGGTTATATCCAAGGCCGATTTACCCTGAGGGGTTGCCATGTTACATCTCTTTATATGGTGAAATATGTTGGGCTGTTGTAGACTCTGCACACCTTCAAGGGTGCTCTCCCCGGCTCGCCTGAAAACAGTGCTCATTCTATTAAAACGCCAGCGAATGTGCCGACACAGGCGGCATTATAGACGACTGCCTGCTCTGCTGCCAGTTCTCATATTATTTCTGTACCCGAAATAAACCGGCATCACCGGTAAGCGTTGAGGTTAAGAGCTTAATGGATACATTCGAGGAATGCTTGAGCGACAACGAAATTGTCTGCTGGAAGGATGGTATATGGGCTGAAAATTCGGAATTTTCGACCAGCGGATAAGCGAACCGCAACAGCTACGGCCAGTTTCAATCAGAGAAAAACTTTTCGACACGTTACAACTTCGGTATTTTTTTCTTTTTGCCGGGCTGAGTTTTTTCCCGTTTCTCTTTCAACTCTTCCTTCTTTTTCTTTTCTTTAAGGAATCGTTCAAACTTGGCTTTTGCTTTCTTCTGTTTTTCACTCAGGTTAGCCAGTGGCACTTTGTCCCAGGGAAGTTTCTCTCCTTTGGGCGGAACGATAAAGGTTTCCTGCCATTTTAACTTCAATGGATAATTTAATTCGCTTTGAGCAATCGCAGCCCAGGGAGTGCCTGGATGGGCAGTGACGACCCGCATCAGATACTTTCGAGCCAGTTCAGTATCTTCATCTATTGAAGGTGCCGAGGAGGCAGGCTGAGAAAGTTGCTTCTTTTTATTGCGATTTTTTTTACCTGAAGGACTCCCCTGCTCTTCTTGCTGTTCTGGCTTCTCTTCAATATCAGCCAATGCCGTTCCCTGTTGTCCTGCTAATTCCCAGGCGTTGGTCGTCCCATCCTTACACACCATCGGCTTGGAATACATCTGGTTTAACAATGGAATACTGTTTGTTAATCGAATTCGATTAGCCAGCAGTTGTCCCATTAATAAATCGTAATGAGCCTGCCAGCGTTCCGATGTTTCTTTGGCCCGATAATTTTCAACAGCCTTTAATTCATAAATCGCCCGATTCAGGAATTCATCAATTTTCTGAAGATTTCTCAATTCATCACGAATATCAAATTGAATTCCCGCCTCTGGAAATTTGATCTTTGGCTGTAACCCGGAAGTTTCCAGAGACGCCTGAGCGGTTACCAGGATAGCTTTGCGAATCGGATTTTTCTCAATCATCCTGTTGTATTCGAGAGGCGAAAGATAGTCTGGAGTATGATCCAGCATGTCAAGAATATCAATCTTGGGACCGGTTATATTTCCATCGTCATACATGAAATAGATCCCGTTGCTTTCGCGCGTCATTCGAGCAAGGGCATACGGACCAAAGCCGGAAGAAATAACTTCATTGCTTAATTCAGGAACCCAGATCGGTACATTCACATTCTCGATGGCAACCGATTCAGGCCCCCGTTCAACCGGCAGGTGAAGCACTTCTTTTGTTTCTTTGTCAACCCATTTGATACGCATTTCGTTGCGTCCGAATGGCGAAACAGGCCCCATGACATACACTGCCATTTCGCTGCGTTTTACCTCCTGAATTGCCTGTTCGAGCATTGCAGTATCGTTTCCGCTTTCATCAGTCAACACGACCAGCATTACCTGATAGCCTTTTTTTTGAAGCTTTCGATATTCACGAGCGGTTGTCAGAATCGCCCCGAAAACATTTTCGATTCCCAGTTCGTCGACCGGAATATCTTTTACCGCTTTCATGATCTGCTCGAAATCGGCTGTTGGCTGAGGAGTCATCAGCTTCGAATCCTTACCAAATGCTACGACGCTGGTCAGCAGAGGCTCAGATTTATCTTCTGCAAGTTCATCCAGTTCTTTGTAAACCCGTTCAAATCTTTTAATGACCTGCTCGCGACGGGCGCTTAAACTTTCAGAAGCATCCATCATCCAGACAACCAGAACCTTCCCTTTATTCAAGCGGCGGATAATTTCAAGCGTGATACGATCAACTGAGCCAACGTCTCCCTCGGTGTTAACAAACTTTCCTTCCACGCCTTCAACAGTAGCGTCCAGATCCATCGAATCCAGGGCAACGGAAAGTGGATCGGAAGCGTCATCAACTTCCATTTCGTTTATCGGTTGCGTGGCAGGTTGTGGATCCGAAATCGGTTCGATAACAGTTTTGGTCGGCACTAATGAAACAGGGGCATCCGAATTAACATCCCAGTTGTCCATTTCCTGAGTCAGGTCGGTCAGAACAATTTCCTGATCGATATCAGAAACAAAAGTGCTGACCGAGACAAACGGTTGCTCTGTGTCAATCGTCACATATATCAGAGAGCAAAACAGCAGAATCAGTAAATGAAAGCCAAGTGAACTTCCCCAGACGCCAATATTTTGCAGTGGACTGAGTTCTTCCGTATGTGCGACCAGATCGCTTGCCGTGTGAACGCTCTGCGACTCGCTTGAGGACGAAAACCCGGAACTACGTTTTATTGCTTTAGGCATCTTTACCACTCGCTTCTTTGCGATTGAATAGATGGAAACCTCTACGACATCTACACACAGTTTACAATTTTGACGCAAGTACAGGCTACAGAATTCTATAAAAAGAGTAAAATATCCACATTTGGACAGAAAAGCAAGAATTCTGCCTGAAACTGACCTTCTCACAAAACAGATCACATGTGAACAAGACAGTGCTCAGTTCAGAGTTTAATGGAAAACTTTCTAACAAAAACAGACCCCGCCTTGTATTACTAACCTCAAAGATCGTTAAATATCATTGCGTTTTTAATAAATATTCAAAGAAATTGACCGTAACCCTTTACTACAAGACAGGTTACAACTTAGGACACTGAATTTAGAACTAGATAAAACGAATAATGCACATGCCACCCACCTCATCATAAGATGAGATTTCATCCCCTTAGCTCATTGGAGAATGGTCATTTCTATGATTCTTTTCTGTCAGTAAATGCAACCCGAGAGGCGAAGATGAAACCTGCTCAAGCCAAGGCCTCATAACTTCTGGTACATTAAATGGGGAGCAGGTCAATACTGCTT
>WFOZ01000723.1 GCA_015487825.1 Planctomycetaceae bacterium | reverse complement strand
TCACAAACCGGTGAAATCAGGCTGCTCGGAATAACGCAGCAACTGATTGGCTGCGATGAACTACCGCATCGTCCGTTTGCTTATGTCGGTTCGGTTGGTCCGGTTCTTTCGGGAGACAATGCAAGGGAAAGAACAATACGATCAACATTGCAAAAGATGGCAGATACATTAAATAAACAGATTAAGTTTTATGGCCTGTTCTGTTTCGATTTTATTGTTTCGCAGAATATCCCGTATCTGGTTGAAATCAATCCACGTTATTCTGCTTCGATAGAAGTGCTTGAGCTGGCGTTGCAGAAATCTTTTTTGCGTAATTTTTTCGACGATGAAATGCTCGAGATAAAACCGTCTCAACGTGAATCACAACTCAAGCCGCAATTGATCGGCAAATCGATTCTGTATGCCTCGCAAAATGCACAACTTCCGGTTGATTGGGACTGGAATCAGATGACGGTTCAGCTGGGAAACAGGAACTGGAAATACGATCAATGGGTAATTCCCATACTTAGCGATCTGCCTGCACCGGGAACCAGGTTTTCTGCGAGTGAGCCCATTTGTACGGTATGGGCAGAAGGAGAAAATATTCAAAGTTGTCGTGTAGAGCTTGAAAAGAGAACCAATTTACTGAAAGAGAAATTAGCGGAGTAAGCCCAGCTCGCTTCAATGATTTTCTTTTCGTTCTGTTTGTTGTATAAACAAGCACAGGACATACATCATTACTATCCCGGGAGAGAGCCATGAAGAATAAGACAACCCGCCGCGACTTTCTGAAAACATCAACATTAACAGCCGGTACGCTGGCAACCATGCCTTACTGGTTTACCAGCCGCAGTGCCCTGGCAAACGCTTCTGCCAATGAACGGCCTGTTCTGGGGTGTATCGGAACCGGTTCCCGCTGGGGAGGAGTCGGACCCAGCGCGATGAAATTTGCAGATTGTGCAGCGGTCTGTGATGTCGACGCCACTCACGCACAAAAAGGTAAATCGCGTGTCCAGAAAATCCAGGGGAGCAAGAAGCACATTGATGTCTACGAAGATTATCGAAAAGTGCTTGAACGAAACGATATCGATATCGTTACTATCGTCACCCCGGACCACTGGCACTCAAAGATTGCCATTGAAGCGATGCAGGCGGGCAAGGATATTTACTGTGAAAAACCGCTTACACTGACGATAGATGAAGGAAAGAAAATTATTCAAACACTGAAAAAGACCAAGCGTGTTTTTCAGGTTGGGACACAGCAGCGTACCGAAATGGGGCAGATGTTTTTGCAGGCGATTGCGATTATTCGAGCCGGGCGCATTGGCACGATCAAAAAAGTAACCTGTGCCATCGGCGGCGCGTACGACAGCGGAGCAATTCCTATTGTCGATATTCCCAAGGGACTCAACTGGGATATGTGGCTCGGACAGGCTCCGCTTGTTGATTATCGCTATAAAGAAGATGCAGATGGTGCACGCTGGGGGAACAGTCGGTGTCATTACGAATTTCGCTGGTGGTACGAGTATTCCGGCGGAAAGATGACCGACTGGGGAGCCCATCATATTGATATCGCACAATGGGCCATCGAACAGAACGGAGTTGGACAAGGGCCAATTGTTATCGCACCATTGATGGCAGAACATCCGGTCGAAATGAAAGCCGGGATGCCCGTGCTCGATGACCGCTACAACACGGCTTTGAAATTTCATGTGAGAGCAGATTTCCCCAATGGGGTAGAAATGAACATCCGCCACGAAGCGAAGGAACTTGGCTTTGATAACGGAATTCTTTTCGAAGGAACCAAGGGAAAGCTGTTCGTCAACCGCGGTAAAATCACTGGCAAGGCTGTGGAAGAATTAAAAGAGAATCCACTCCCTGAAGATGCCATCGAAAAACTGTACGGCGGCAAACCGACATCTCATATGCAGAACTTTATCGACTGTGTGAAATCTCGCAAACTTCCGATTTCCGATGTCTATACGCATCACCGGGCGATGACCACCTGCCACTTGGCGAACATTTCGATCCGCCTGAATCGGGAACTGCACTGGGATCCTAAAACAGAACAGATCCTCGGCGACGATGCCGCCAACCAATGGCAATCCCGCGAACAACGCAAGGGGTACGAAATCGAAGTTTGATTAAACAACCGGTAGGGTGCATCGTGACGCACCTTTGAATTCAGCATGGTCGATAGGATGCGTCACGATGCATCCTACTTGATTGAGGAAAACAATGACTGCCACTGACCTTGGATTGACACACGAATTACTGACTGATCTTTTTCCGCAGCCGCAATCTCCCGCTGAGTGGGAACAGTATCTGCTTACTGATGACCAATTACAGCAATACAAAAAAAAAGGGTACGTTCATGGCGTGCGGTTGCTGAATGATCATCAAGTGGATGTGCTGCGAACACAACTTTCGGAAATGGTGCAGCCGGATCATGAAGGGCATCAGTTTTTTTATGAGTATCACAGTAACGAATCGAGCAACGAAAATTCGACGCTCTTTCATGCCCTGGGTGCGTGGCGGGTTCGGCCGGCTTATCACGATATTCTCTGGAATCCTGCTTTCCAGATGGCAGCATATCAGTTGATTGGTGCCGGTTGCCGGTTGTTTCACGATCAACTATTCAGCAAGCCGGCAAAGCATGGCGGTGTGATCGCCTGGCATCAGGACTATTCTTACTGGACATGGACAACCCCGATGTCTCATTTGACCTGCTGGATGGCACTGGACGATGCAGACACCGAAAACGGCTGCATGTACTACATCCCCGGCAGTCACAAATGGGGGCTACTCGATAAAATCGATCTGGGCGGCGATATGGAAGGAATTCGCAAATTGTTGACTCCCGAACAGATCGAAGATTTCGACAACAAAATCCCGATTGAAGTTCCGAAAGGATCCGCAAGTTTTCATCATCCGCTACTGATGCACGGCTCTTACGAAAACCGATCCGAGCGTTCCCGAAGAGCAACGCTGATCAATGTTTTTGCCGATGGTGTCATCTCCAATCAGGAAGGAGATACACAACCCGGTTCCGACAATTACCCGCAAATACCCCCCGGCGAAAAAATGCAGGGCGATTACTATCCGCTGCTGGTGGACCCTAAAAAAAACTTCAGTTCGTTTCTCGATTCGATTCACACAATCAACGATGTTTAGCAAAACCGTCTTACGGGTGATGTGGGATCACGCCCCGGGATCGTCCAGCCATGATAATTATGCGAGTGGAGAGTGCATTCACAGCCATTCGTATATGGGCACATACTCCATTGGCCTGACTTGCAGCTAATCCCACCACCAGGCGTGTTTTTCATTGATGCGAATTTGTGTAGCTGCGGTTTTCTTTTCTGTGAGATCAGCTGTTTTGGTTGGACTGGTTTCCATCTGTTCGATTACGTTGAAAGAGTTTATAATCACGCCGCCGCTTATCAGACCGGTGACCATGCGAGAACCGTGTGATTTGCAATTCACACAGGAGGGAACCTCTTTCGGGACGTTGTATCTGGGGACGGTAAGTTTTGCTTCGTCAAGGAAAGTCGTCATCTCCCAGCCAACCTGTTGAGGCAACGATTCCTTTTTAAGCAACGCGACCAGAATTGCCAGGTCGGTCAGGTTTTGCAGTTCTGCGAAAGTGGGATGCCTCTCTACAAGTTTGGGAAATGCAGAAGTGAATTGTTTTGCGTAGGCGGTTGTTGAAACGCGGGTCGATGCGGCATCTTTGCGGATACCGGCTTGTGCAATTTCCTCTTGCGCCAGAAGTTGCAGGCGTTGCCCGGAAAATTCAAACACTGTTTTGTCATCGGTTGTCTGGAATGAATCGTACATCGGAGCGAACCACCATCTCTGC
>WFOZ01000722.1 GCA_015487825.1 Planctomycetaceae bacterium | reverse complement strand
GTGTTTGGTGACTATGTTGATGTCTATGATATTTCGCGGGCTGTTGAAGATGGTGCAACCGTTCCGATCTACTATGAAAGCCGACTGGCCAGAATTGAATTACCTGAAGACGAAATCCCCCGCGTTGATGCTGCAATTGAAGAGCTGACAGAAGATGAAGCGCTGTCGGAACAGGAAAAATTGAAACAGAAGTGGGCGACTGTTGAAGCTCTGGTCGGGTCGGAAAAACGGCTGAGAATGGTTGCTGCTGATATGGTGCAACATTTTGAAGACCGGGTAGCTGCCATGGACGGCAAGGCAATGGTAGTCTGCATGAGCCGCCGTATTTGCGTTGAACTCTATAAAGAGATTGTGACCCTTCGCCCGAATTGGCACTCTGATGATGATAAACAAGGTGTCGTAAAGGTGGTGATGACGGGAAATGCCTCCGACCCGCAAGATTGGCAGCCGCATATCGGCAACAAAACGCGGCGCGAAAATCTGGCAAAGCGCGCGAAAGACCCCAGTGACCCCCTGAAGCTGGTAATCGTTCGGGATATGTGGCTGACTGGATTTGATGCACCAAGCATGCACACAATGTACATGGATAAGCCAATGCGTGGACATGGATTGATGCAGGCCATTGCGCGCGTCAATCGAGTTTTCAAAGACAAACCCGCAGGTCTTGTTGTTGACTACATTGGCATCGGTCAAAACTTGAAAAATGCACTAGGCCAGTATTCCGCCTCTGATCAAAAGCAGGCTGGTATCGATGAAGCCGAAGCCATCGCTATCATGTTGGAAAAATATGACATTGTGAAATCAATGTTCCATGGCTTTAATTATTCACGTGCATTTCATGGTACTCCGCAAAAACGCCTGAGTGTTATGGCTGGGGCCATTGAATGGATTCTGGAATACCAGCATAAATTGGCTGAGAAGGAAAAAACCGAAGATGACAAGAAACGTGCACACCGCCGGTTTCAGGATGCAGTATTAGCACTTTCCAAGGCTTTCGCATTGTGTTCTGCCAGTGATGAAGCACGGGAAATTCGTGATGACGTTGGCTTTTTCCAAACTATTCGCGCTGCTTTAGTCAAATCTGTTCTAGGTTCAGGAAAATCTTCCGCCGAACGTGACTTAGCTGTTCGGCAGATTATCAATCAGGCGGTTGCATCTACCGAGATTGTTGACATCATGGCGGCAGCAGGCCTTGAAACTCCTGATATATCTATTCTTTCCGATGAATTTCTTGCTGAAATAAAACAGATGGAAAAAAAGAATCTGGCATTGGAAGCACTCAAGAAATTGCTCAATGATGAGATTAAGTCTCGCAGTCAAACTAATGTTGTTGAAACAAAGCGTTTTTCAGAACGTCTTCAAGATGCCGTTGCGCGTTATCATACAAATGCGATTAGTACTGTCGAGGTGTTACAGGAACTGATTACCCTTGCCAAAGAAATAAGGGAGGCTCGAAATCGAGGCGAAGAAGAAGGGCTATCAGATGATGAAATTGCTTTTTATGATGCTCTGGCGGTGAATGAAAGTGCCGTTGAGATCATGGGAAACGATTCACTGAAAATAATTGCACATGAACTACTTCGAGGCCTCAAATCCAATATATCAGTTGATTGGTCTCACAGAGAAAGTGCGCGAGCACGTATGCGTGTCCTGGTTAAACGAATTTTGCGCAAGCATGGATATCCACCTGATCTACAAGATGCGGCCATTCAGGTTGTTTTACAGCAAGCGGAGGCGTTGTCTGGGCAGTGGACTGGGTAAGTTTCCCGGCCTGACTTTCTGCTTTGCGGAGAATAGGATGCTGTTTCACCGCACATTATGCGGATAAAAATCTTGCCTTTGCGGAGAATAATAGATATAATCTCTGCATGAGATGCGGAGATTATGACATATATCCACGAAATAGATGATTGGCCAGCATTCCGCTGGGATGAAGGGGCATTAGCCGCCAAGCTGGCTGATGTGCGTCATCGGCAGGGGCGGTTGCTTGGCCGTATGGAAGGCTTGGGCTTCGATCTGCGAAACGAAGCCATGCTCAGCACCTTGACTCAGGATGTTGTCAAATCCAGTGAAATTGAAGGCAAAATCCTTGATGTAGATCAGGTGCGTTCATCTATTGCGCAGCGATTAGGCATTGATATTGGCGCGCTCACACCTACTGACCATGATGTCGAAGGCGTTGTGGAAATGATGCTGGATGCAACACGCAACTATAACAAGCCTTTGACTTCCGAACGCCTTTTTGACTGGCACGCGTCTTTATTTCCTACAGGACGTAGTGGAATAACCCGAATTGTCGTTGGCGCGTGGCGCGACGATAGCTCGGGAGCCATGCAGGTTGTATCAGGTTCAATCGGGCGTGAACGCATTCACTTCCAAGCACCTGATGCATCACGGATCAATAAAGAGATGGGTGCTTTTCTAAAATGGTTTGAAGAAAAATCTGAAACCGACCCAGTGTTAAGAGCGGCCATCGCCCATTTATGGTTTGTTTCGGTTCATCCGTTTGAAGATGGCAACGGACGCATTGCGCGGGCAATTGCTGACATGGCCCTTGCTCGTTCGGAAAACAGCCAGCGGCGTTTTTACAGCATGTCTACACAAATCCGCCAAGAGCGAAGCACTTATTACAAAATACTCGAATCCACCCAGAAAGGTGATCTTGATATCACTGAATGGCTGGACTGGTTTTTGGGATGTCTGGGCAGGGCTATATACGGTGCAGAGGATATTTTTGAGAAAGTTTATGCCAAGGCGCAATTCTGGGAGAAGTACGGAAATCTGTCTTTCAATGCCCGTCAGCGTGACATGCTCAATCGCCTGCTAGACAACTTCAAAGGCAAGATGACGTCATCCAAATGGGCAAAAATCGAAAAATGTTCCCCTGATACGGCATTGCGCGATATCAATGAATTGATTGCCCATGGCATCTTACGAAAAGATGCGGGAGGTGGCCGAAGCACCAGCTATTCGCTTGTCACAGACACTGACTGACGACCGTAATTTTGTCCGCTTAGTCAAATGTACTCATTCAATAAATTCAATGCACTACGCATGACAATACAATTTCCGTGTCCGCATCTTCGTCCGCTTTGAAGCCTCGCCTACAAATCCCGTCTTATTTGCCGTCTACGTCTAGTCGTCGTTTTGTCGCCAAGGGTGGATTGTTCACGGTCGTTATCCGTCAATTTCAAGAATTTGCTCATATCCCAATTCAGATTCTTGATTTGGATTCCATAGTGATGGCGCAAGAGTCGAAACTCGTGCTGCAAATCTTTGCGTTCACGCAATTGTTGATCAATCAGCTTTTGCCGCTCTGCCTTATCGCGCAGTTTGCATTGTTTGGCTTCAGTTTCATTCTGCTTTTTGATAGTGCGGTATTTTCCCGTGACACGAAACCAAAGTGCTTTCAGGCCAGTTGGTAATCGGGAGGAACCGGCATGCGTTTCCTGTTGTCGTCTGCTCGCTTGTTTTCGGTTTAGTTGTACACGGTTTTGGCGATGGCGGCTGACAAGCACCTGTCGCTTTTGTTTAAGACGTAATTCCGCTTTGTCGTGGGAGGAAGTTGCTTCCGCAACAAATTGTTCGAGCTTGTCAGTGAATCTTTCTGCAAGCTGTCGTTGCACCGTTTCAACAGCGGGCAATTCATCGGGACTACCAAGCCTTGCCTTGATGTCTTTACTCTTAACGCCAACCCAGCGGGAAATGGCATAGATTTTACCGCGCCAGTCCACCGCTACAAAGCCGCGTTTATCACCTTTAGCCAGATAGTAGCCGCGTTCTTCCAGTGCGCTTGCAAAGGCGGTTCGCGAATCTGATATAGCCCAGCAATCCTGAAATGCTTCCTTGATAGCGCGTGGGTCTTGTTTAATACGCTTGGCCTGTTGCCATTCGGCTTGCGTAAAATTAAGCGGATTGCGCTCTTCACTATTCACTAGGCCGCGTGGCATTTGCCAGTCATGTTCCAAATAAAGCTCTCGAGAAATATCCCGCAGCTTCAATTTGAAGTGGGGTAGATTGATTGCCTTCATTTTTTCAACGTCGATACGCGACCAGACGCAATGGGCATGGCGACGGCCTTCTTTCTCATGAAAAACGATAACGCGCGGCTGACCTGCAAGGCAAAGTTTGTTTTCAATATCGGCAATGGCTTTTTCAAAAACCTCAACAGGCACGCTTTCTTTTTCAGGCGGACTGAGGCTCAAAGAAAAAAGAAACTGTTTGCATTTGGTGCCGCGACTAATAGCATAGGCTTCATTGAACGCTTCCATTGGCGTGTCAGATATAAAGCCACTGATTTCATGAATCTCGACATGCTCATTCTCATCTGTTTTGAGCAGATGAAGGGCGAGTTGTGTCCCACCAGCGCGCTGGCTTCCTTTCAAAATCATGACTTGCTCTTGATACCAAGGGCTTCAATCAGCTTGACCCGAATCCAGGCAATATGAGCGCAAGCCAGTTTGATCTCATTCTCGGTTTCCCCATCCATGAGCAAAGAACCACAATTGGCCTCATAGGCGATCTGGTTGAGATTGTTGGCAATGCGCGTTTTCCCCAGTAATCCCAGCACTTGTGCCAATGCTTCCTGATCTTTGACTGGAACACGGGAGCGCAATTTACGTGGGGCAGTATCTTTTCCAAACAGACATTTGCGGATATAGGCGCTCAACGACAAGCCACTCGATAGGTTTTTGAGTTTTGCGAGTTCTTCGTCAGTTAATCGCAGGGTAATGCGCGGAGCTTTCTTTTCAGGCTTGGATAAGGCAGTAGAGGCAGCTTGATATGCTTTCCTGGCCGAAATTGCCTTTTGATGGGTAAGGGGAGCGCTCATGGTGTTGGCCCCCGAAAGTCAATGTTTTCGCCTTTTAGATGCTCATTCCACTCGGCTAATTCATCAAATAACGCGTTCGAAGTTTCTCCTTCGAGGTGCGCCATTTCACTTTTTCTTAAAATATGTTGGAGTCTTGGCTGTTTCAAGGCATCCAGCGGAATTTTCTCTGGTCATCACATGGTCATCACGGATTTTTCATGTTTAGGAATGAAGGTAGGTGTCGTTCTAGGCTGAATCGACATTCATCTCATCCACAACATAGCGGATGCGAGTTGTATG
>WFOZ01000721.1 GCA_015487825.1 Planctomycetaceae bacterium | reverse complement strand
GTCAAAAAAACAGCTCAGGCACCCACTTCCAACAAAAAAACATTCACACAACGTCGTAGCGGTGGTTAACACCTGTCACTGCAATTCTTTTGCGTGATTCCGTTGAGACCGTGACGTATCAATTATCGTCCATGTGACAAAAATCAACAGGCTTGCATCCCAGTTTGTGCCTTGGTACCGTCTGCAGTTGATCGTGCATCTCGCGGGAGATGTACACTAGGCAGCATGTGTGTAAGTTACAGATTCTGGAGTAGTAGAAAATTATGTCCTCTGGCACGAAGAACGTTTATTTTTTTGGTGATGGCAAGTCGGACGGCGATGCGTCCATGAAAAATTTGTTGGGTGGCAAAGGGGCCAACCTGGCTGAGATGAGCAACATCGGCCTGCCGGTTCCTGCCGGGTTCACAATTACGACCGAAGTGTGCAACTACTACACAGACAACGACAACCAGTATCCACCCGGATTGAAGGATGAAGTGGAAGCCGTTTTGAAGCAGGTGGAAAAAGTGATGGGAGCCGAGTTCGGTTCCAAAGAAAATCCGCTGCTGCTTTCCTGCCGTTCGGGTGCTCGCGAATCGATGCCCGGTATGATGGATACGGTTCTTAACATCGGGCTGAATGATGAGACCGTTGAAGTTCTGGCAAAGAAATCGGGCAACGCAGCTTTTGCCTGGGACAGCTACCGCCGCTTCATCCAGATGTACGGCGATGTTGTGATGGAAGTTCGTCCGGAAACTAAGGAAGAGGAAGACGGTTTCGAGTTGATTCTCGAAGCGGCTCGTGAAAAAGCGGGTGTCAAACTCGATTCCGATTTGAATGCTGATCAACTCAAAGACATTGTTGGTGAATTCAAACAGTTGATTCGTGATAAGACTGGCAAAGACTTTCCTTCCGATGCCCGCGATCAGGTTTGGGGAGCCATCGGAGCTGTCTTCAGCAGTTGGATGAATGACCGGGCGATTGTTTATCGTCGTCAGTACGGCATTCCTCACAATTGGGGAACTGCTGTTAACGTGCAGGCGATGGTTTACGGCAACCTGGGTGATAACTGTGCGACTGGCGTTGGCTTAACACGCGATTGTTCCATGGGAAACCCCGGCTTTAACGGCGATTATTTGATCAACGCTCAGGGAGAAGATGTTGTCGCAGGGATTCGTATTCCCAAGCGTGTTGAAGAAACATTCGGCGACGACATGCCCAAAGCCTACGAGCAATTGTGCAACATCGGCGAAACTCTGGAGCGTCATTACAAAGAAGTTCAGGATATCGAGTTTACCGTCCAGGAAGGGAAAGTCTGGATGTTGCAAACTCGTAACGCCAAACGAACCGGTTTTGCAGCCGTTCGTATTGCAGTGGATCTGGTTAACGAAGGGTTGATTACGGCTAAAGAAGCTCTCAATAAAAAGCGGATTCCGGCAGACGACTTGAATCAGTTGCTGCAACCGATTTTTGATCCGGAAGCCAAGAAAAAAGCTATTGATGAAGGTGCCTTTTTAACCAAAGGGATTAACGCCGGCCCTGGCGCAGCGACCGGAATTATCTGTTTCCATGCAGAAGATGCAGAAAGGCTTCACACGGAAAACCCCGATGTGCAGTTAATTCTCGTTCGCCGCGAAACCAGCCCGGAAGACCTGCGGGGAATGCGAGTTGCCAAGGGAATTTTGACAGCCTTTGGTGGTGCATCTTCCCATGCCGCCTTGGTGAGCCGTCAGATGGGAAAAACCTGTATCGTGGGTTGTACCGATCTGGATATCGACTACCACGAAGGAACGATGAGTGTTGGCGATAAAGTTCTCAAAGGTGGCGACTGGATCAGTATCGATGGATTCAGCGGAGAAGTTTTCGCAGGAAAAGTGGAAACGAAGCCTTCGGAAATTATCGAAGTGCTGATCACAAAAACCAAAAAGCCGGAAGAAGCAGAAACGTATCAGCGGTATGCTCAATTGATGGAATGGGTGGATGAGCACCGAACGATGCAGGTGCGGGCAAACGCAGAACCAGACGATGCAGCCAAGGCAATCGCCTTCGGTGCAGAAGGAGTTGGGCTGTGCAGAACCGAGCATATGTTCTTCAGCCATCTCGATGAAATTCGTGAGATGATCCTGGCAGAAACCGTCGATGTGCGACAGGCTGCAATCGACAAGCTACTGCCGTTCCAACGCGAAGATTTCGAAGTTCTCTTTACGGAAATGGCCGGGCGTCCGGTCACCATTCGGCTGTTGGATCCGCCGTTGCACGAGTTCCTGTCCGAACATCATCTGCATGAACAGCCGGATCTGGCCCATAAGCTGGCCGATATGACCGGGACCAGCAAAGAGTTCATCTATCGCCGGGTTGAAGAGTTGAAGGAATCGAACCCGATGCTCGGTCACCGTGGCTGTCGTCTCGGTATTGTCTATCCGGAAATTACCGCGATGCAGGCACGTGCCATTATGGAAGCAGCCTGTGCGGTCAAAAAAGCTGGCCACGATGTGCATCCTGAAATTATGATTCCGTTGGTCGGATTCAAAGCCGAACTCGACAACCAAACCAAAGTGGTTCGTGACGTTGCTGAAGAAGTTCTGAAAGAACAGGGACTCGAAGTCGATTACACGGTCGGAACAATGATCGAAATTCCAAGAGCAGCAATCCGGGCCGACACGATTGCAGAGACGGCTGAGTTCTTCAGCTTTGGAACCAACGATTTAACGCAGACAGCACTTGGTATCAGCCGCGACGATTACGGCGGGTTCATCGGTTTCTATCAGGAAAACGATATCGTTCCCAGCGACCCGTTCCAGACAATCGATCAGGATGGAGTTGGCCGTTTGATGGAGATCGGTGTTGAAGGTGGTCGAAGCACTCGCAGCGATCTGAAAATCGGTATTTGCGGCGAGCACGGCGGCGATCCTGCTTCGGTCTTCTTCTGCCAGAAGATCGGTTTGAACTACGTCAGTTGCTCACCATTCCGCATTCCAATCGCAAGGTTGGCCGCTGCCCAGGCAGCATTGGATAACGAGTAAGCTCGTTAAGGCTGTCTGACTTTACCCAACAAGGCCCGTGAATAATTTTCACGGGCCTTGTTTTATAGATCCCTTGTAACTATTTAGTGATGGGTAGCTGGGGACAACTTGTCGGAAATAGCGTGAACAATTGACGTACGGCTGGCGACAATTTGCCCCCAGATGTAATCAGGTTTCCAGTTCTGGGGGCAGATTGATTGGATGTTTTCCGAACATTCACACTTTTCAAATAACAATCTGTCCCCAGCCACCCTCCCGCTGAATAGTTACGATCCCTTTACCTTTGGTATGAAAAAAAACAGCACACGCGGTACAATGAGGCTTCGAAGATAAAACCAGAGTACCGCCTCCATAAGAAAGAACTGCAATGAAAGCGATTCGGCTACAGGAACCGAAGCATTTTGAAGTTGTTGAGATTGCAGAACCGGAATCTCCTCAGACAGGATATGTGCTTGTAAAAACGCACCGCATGGGAATATGCGGCACCGACTACAGCGGCTATCTGGGGAAATTTCCTTTCTTCAATTATCCTCGAATTCCCGGTCACGAACTGGGGGTCGAAGTTCTGGAAGTTGGGGAGGGTGTCTCGAACGTCAAACCGGGTGATCAGTGCAGCGTCGAACCTTATATGAATTGCGGTTCCTGTTTCGCCTGCCGAACCGATCATGGCAACTGCTGCGAGTCGCTCAATGTGATTGGTGTTATGATTGATGGAGGCCTGTGCGAACGCTTTGTTGTTCGGGCTGACAAACTGCACGTTTCGGAAAAACTGACCTACGAACAACTGGCTCTTGTAGAAACTCTGGTCATTGGATGTCATGCAACAGATCGGGGAGAACCGAAAAAAGGGGACCACGTGTTGATCATCGGAGCAGGCCCCATTGGTCTTTCTACGCTGGAATTTACCCGTTTGACCGGAGCCACCATTACTGTGATGGATATGGTGGAATCGCGTCTGGAATTCTGCAGAAAAACATACGGCATTGAACATACCATTTTGTTCCAGCAGGATGGCAGCGAAACCGACCAGATGAAAGAGATTACCGGCGGCGATATGTACAAGGTGGTGACTGACGCAACCGGAAACAAACATTCGATGTCGAATGCGTTGAAGTACGTTGCCCATAGTGGATCGCTTGTGTATGTCGGCATCACGACCGAAGAAATTACGTTCACGCATCCGACATTACATCGTCCCGAAACAACTTTGAAGGCATCACGAAACGGACTCCCATCGGATTTCAAACGAATCATCAAACTGATCGAAGACGGAACAATCAACACCGAACCCTGGATTACACATCGTGTTTCTTTTGAAAACATGATCGAAGAATTCGAATCCTTTACAAACCCGGAATTGGGAGTGTTGAAAGCGATTGTCGAATTAACATGATCAAGTAGGGCCTGCCTCCCGCAAAGCGTCTTCGGCGAGCCGGGGGTGTTAACCCCCTGGTCACAGTGCAGTACCATGACCGTAACCAGCCATGTTGATTCTTCGGCAACATAACCACTCGAAAGTAACCAGGGCCATCACTGGCCCGGCTCGCCCTTGGGGACGAGCATCGAAAATATCCTGCAAATAACGGAAAGAATAAGAATGAACGAAGAAACATCGGGCTGTGTAACCTTGGGGCTGGCTCCCAGTTTTGGTTTTGGGGATCGGATTGGTTTGGCAACGCCGGGACATGTGGAGGCGATGAGGCGGTCCGGCAGCGGAATCGAAGCGATCTTTCCTCAGCAATCGATACGCGAAATGACGCGCACAAAAAGAACGGCCACCCAGGTGATGCACGATGCGATGGACGGAGCAAGAAATGCAGGCTGGAGCGAAAAAATTGGTGCAGATGCCGATCATCTCAAAACGCCAGACGATGTAAACATCACTGCAAAAGCGGGTTTCACTTTCTTCACGATTGATCCTTCAGATGCTGTCGATCAACGAGCAGACGATTACGATGAAGCGACCTTGCGAGAAAAATTTGAATCCGTGCGAGAAGTCGCTACGTGGTATGACGGTTATCTGGGAAAGAATATCAGTCTGCCAGGTGAAACGGTCATTGATCTGAATGAACAGGCTTGTATGCGGGCAGCGGTAAAATATGGAAATGCAATCCGCAATGCGATTGAGTTGGGAGAGCATATTCGTAATGTCAACGAAGCAGCCGACAGCGATTACGAAATTGAACTTTCTGTTGACGAAACCGACCAGCCAACGACGCTGGCTGAGCATTATATTATTGCAGATCAATGCCTCAAGGGGGGCATGAAACTTGTCAGTCTGGCCCCGCGATTTATCGGTGAGTTGGAAAAGGGAGTCGATTACAAAGGGGATGTTGATGCGTTGGAAGCATCACTCAATGATCATGCTGCCATTGCAGAGTTACTCGGTCCTTATAAATTGAGTCTGCATTCCGGATCGGACAAAATTTCGATGTATCCTGCACTGGCCCGCGCAACAAAAGGACGGTTTCACGTCAAAACGGCTGGGACGAGTTATCTGGAAGCACTTCGAGTTGTTGCCCGTCACGATGAAGCTTTGTTCCGAAAGATCGTGCAGTTTGGGCGGGATCATTATGAAGTCGATAAAGCGACTTATCACGTCTCAGCAACGCTGGAAAACGTACCTGCAGGAGATGAACTGGATGCGACACGCCTCGAACAGGTTTATCTGGAGCGATGGGTTGACGTTCCTCAAGGGATCGGTTTTACTGAACCGGGGCGGCAAATTCTGCATTGCACATTTGGTTCAACCTTGACCGATGCAGAGCTTGGCCCCGCGATACGGTCTGTTTTAGAAGCACATCCTGAAACTTACACAGAAGTTCTGGCCGATCATTTTTCCCGGCATCTTGACGCATTGGCTCAGGGAATGTGATTGTAGAACCAGGGTAGCACAGACAATCCCGTTCAGGGTTGTCTGCGTTGCGCAGCAACCCGAGAAATTGCCATTACGGGTCAATGAATCCAACTGATCGGCACGGTGTCGAGATTCATTAGTATCTTATCAACGAAATGCTGCACAAAAGTGGCAGGATATTTTTAACATGAAGAAGAAAGAAGTGAACCACTGAGACACCGAGAACACTGAGGCAAAACAAAAGGAAGAGAATCATTTTGAAAAAAGAGATTCTCGTTAAGACGTAATGAAAGAAAAAGGAAAAAAGAGGTT
>WFOZ01000720.1 GCA_015487825.1 Planctomycetaceae bacterium | reverse complement strand
TGATATTCGTGAAACACCAGTCATCAAAATTCGGCACTTGCGATTAACCGCCCAACAGAAACACCGACCTGGCTACGAAAAACAGGGGATCGGGCGTTTGCTTGATCTCGGGAAAACTTATGACCAAATCGCAGAGGATGAGAAAATCTGGTACCGACGCATGCGGCTGGGAAAGTCGTTTCGGTTGTCAGCCGGTCATGCTTTTACCGATTGGTGGGTGAAATATAAAAATACGGCTCCCGATATTTTCGCCCTGCAACCGAATGGAAAACGAGTCCCTCGAAAAAGTTCAAAGCCGGACTTTGTTAAGATGTGTGTTTCAAACCCCAAGCTGTGGGAAATGCAACTGGCACCACTTCGTCAATACGCAGCACGGGGGGCACGCGGGCAATGGGTGAATGCGTGTGAAAATGATGGTTCCGGCGGGTTTTGTGTTTGTAAACGATGTCGAGCGTGGGATGCTGCACCGAATGCAAGTTTGGCTTCGCTGCCGAAGATTGAAGATGGATCCAATGTTGATGGTGCACCGCAGAAAACAAATTTGCCTGAAAGTCTTTCGGATCGTTACGCTCGCTGGTACAACGAACTGGCAGTGCGCGCTCGGCAATTCGATCCCGATGCCCGGGTCGTTGCTTATGCTTACAGTCGCTATCGCTCTCCACCCACAAACCTTAAACGAATCGAACCGAATGTCTGGATAGGCTACGTTGGGTTTAATGCGTATCCTCGTCCGGAAAGTTATCGCAAGCTGTCGCAAGACGAATGGTTCGGCTGGTCGAACCTCGGGGCGACCGTCTTTTTGCGATCTAATTCGCTGTACTATCTGGGAGAAGGAGCCCCGTTTGTGACCAGTCATCAGATGGCGGAAGATTTACAGTTCCAAGTGAAAAACGGTTTACGCGCAACAGATTACGATGCACTCCAGGGTTATTGGGCAACCACCGGTCCAACGTATTACGTTTTGGCGAGAATGCTGTGGGATACCGGTGCTGATGTTGATCAAATTCTTGATGAATACTACGACTCGTTCGGTCCGATGAAAGATGTCGTCAAAGATTATTACGATTACTGGGAGAAATTCACGGTCGAGTTGGGAAATAACAAACGATTTATGGGCTTGAAACGACCGGAGCGTTTGCGTGCGTATCGAACCATTTACAGTGAGAACGTATTACGCCGGGCAGAAAAAATTCTCGCGCGTGCCAAACCGCTGTTGCAAGAGGCAACCAAACAGGAACGAAAACGCTTTGAGAACATCGTACTGGGGCAGCAACATGGACGCTTACTGGCAGCAGCGTTGGCGGACGGCAAAACATCAACCGGCGTCGCTGGCAAACAACTGATGCAATTCCGCCGTAAAATCGCCCCGCGGAATGTAATCAATGTTTATTGGACAACCTCCAAAGAAATTCGCTACGGCGTCTTTTAACAGCAATCGTGGTACGCATAGCGTACCCTACGTCGCTAAACTAAAGATCGAACAAATCTGGATGAATGTCTATCACGGCGGGAAAATACCATCCCCTTACGATCAACATTTGTTTATAGATAACGTTGTCATTGCCAATAAATATATTGGTCCATTGCATCGCAAATGATGCAGCACACCCTACGGCTGTGCAGACCAATTGAGACTCCCCAGCCATTATTAAAGATTGCCATTGTAGCGGAGTGTATCCTGCAATCGTGGTACGCATAGCGTACCCTACGTCGCTGGACAACAATGTCACAGACGTGACAGGTATCTTGTTTGCGCTCCGCCAGCTTCAAAGCACACAGTTACAGCGCCCAATGTTGTCGCTCAGACCCACGGTCTCGGCGAGGGCAACCTCCTCCATACACAGCGAACAGGTTAGATCGGGCTGAATTCGGCGGATCGTCTCGAGCAGGTGGGCATAGATGGCGTGGCGAAGTTCCTGGGAATATCGTGTCCGACCGTCGTGGGGAGAGTTGTTGAGCACAGTCAACGAACGGGAGATCAGATTGTTCTCTCCCAGTTTGCGATCCATGATTTTCATGGCTGGCCCATAGCTGCAAATGCCGCCGAGCGTTAAACGATCGAGTTTGACCTGAGTTAGCAACTGCTCCAACAACGCGTCGTAGTGCTGTTGCCAATTGGGAATCGGAATAATTGGCATCAGCATAACGCGGATGGGATAGCCAGCTTCGGCACATCGCCTCATTGCCTGAATTCGGTCCTCGACGGGCGGCGTGATTACCTCGTAATCGCGTCGGATCGCAGGCGGGTTGAGACTCCAGCACAGAACAGTATGACCGCGATGATCCAGATCGAGCACATTTTCAAAGTCAGCACTCTTGGAGAGGATGCGCAGGCGGGCGAACGGATGGCGGGCAAAGAAGGGAATCATGATCCGCGAGTAACCCGTCAGCGGGTCGAGTGCCATGCCGTCCTGGAGCTTGCCCAGATAAAACGCCTCGGCCCTGCCGATCTTGCGCGCCTGCCGATCAATCTGCGTCAGGATCTCCTCAAGGTTGAGGAAAATCTTGACCGTTGGCGAAAACCGGATACCCTGTGTCCCGGCCAGATAACAATACTGGCAGCCGTAAGGGCAAAAGCCATACGGGGAGAAGTGCCAGAAATTGGGACAGGTGTTATCTTCCTCCTTGCTGCGTCCGACGGCACTTTTGTGTTCTCCCAGCACGAGAGTGCGGCGACCGCGGTAGTGCAACTCGAGTGGATCGGAACGGTCCAAGGCGACCTTGCTGTGAGGGATAGAGAGTTGCTCGACGACCTCTGCCAGAGGGTACACGCGACAGATGCGGTCCACGAACTGCCGCCGCTGGGATGTTGAGACGGCCCCTTTCGTGAGAACTATCCGCTGGGGCTGAAAAAGCGGAGCCGGTCGCGACCGGTAGTCACCCAGCGTGTCGATCTGCCTAAACAAGGTTGGTTGGATTTGTACTGCTGTCGCCACGAAAAGCCTCCATAAACCTTCTGAAGCCGCCATAATAGTGTACTAATGAATAAAAGTCAAGGATATTTGGATGAATCGT
>WFOZ01000719.1 GCA_015487825.1 Planctomycetaceae bacterium | reverse complement strand
CTTCCCAGTTCAAGCGATTCCAGACAAACGAGTTGGTGCAGATGAAACAGACCTTCATCTTCGATACGATTTCCTCCCAGCTTCAAAGAACGAAGTTTGCGGAAAAGAGTTAAAGTAAATAGCCCATTGTGGGTGAAGTACGTATTACGCAAATCAAGGCTTTCCAGAAGTGCCAGGCGTTGCAACCATTTCATTGCAGCCCCTGTTATATTGCAGCCTCGAAGTTTCATCTCTTTAAGTGAAACAAGTCCTTCCAGATGGTGCAGGCCGGCTTCTGTAATTCTGAGTCTGCTGAGATCTAGTTTTTGCAAAAATCTCAGTGACTTCAAAAAGAGTAAACCGTTGTTCGTTACGTTTGTTGTTGCGAGAGAAAGGGAGCGGAGCTGCTCCAGTTGAGAAAGAGGCTCCAAGTCATCGTCACCGAGAGATGTGTTGGACAGATCCAGTAATTCCAGAGAAATAAACTGCTTCACCACATTCAAAAGTTCCGGTGATAAGCCTGTCTTCTTTAATGAAAGTGACTGCAAACTTTTTTTGTTTTCAATGCTCGAAAGAAGCTCTGTTGGTTTCGAACAGTTTCCTAATGCCAGGTGAGCAATTTGCGTTGGCAGTGGGGGAAGCACGCTACTCAAATTTGACCAGTCAACCTGTGAAAGATCCAAGGTGAACTCGTTTGCTTCCCGACTGCTGACTGCTCCGAGAGATCCCCAGTTTTCAAGAATAGATTCATTTTCGTTTGCCACAGACACTGATCTCCCAGCACGGCTGGTTTGTTTTGACAGCCGTAACCAAAATTGAATCTTGTTTGAAATTTGCGCACCACGCGCAGAAATTGACTGTTAGTAGTACGAAGCCGTTAAGAGAGCCGCTACTGGTTCAGAACGCTCGTAGACATTCCAGTTCGTACTGAAAAGGGAACTGATTTGAAACAGGACGGGGATGTCCTTATTTCAGTGCAGGTTGCTCACTCTCAAAAAATTTTGATCAGTATACAGATTATTTCTGTAAAAGTCGTTGCTCAAGCAGCTGTTGCACAAGATCTTCTGAAACATCGGGCGTAACTTCAACATGCCCCACTCGCGAAGGCAGGATAAATCGGAGCTTTCCCGCGACAGTTTTTTTATCGAGTTTCATGCTGGAGAGCACGGCATCCGGCGAGAGAGAGACATCTTCAGGCAGAGTTGTCGGCAGATTCAGGTCTTCCAGCAGCTTTACCTGACGTTCAATCACATGCGAATCGATCCGCTTCATTTTTTCAGCCAGATAAGAAGCATCAATCATACCGATGGCAACTGCTTCGCCGTGAGTCAGTTCGCCGTATCCGCATAACGTTTCGTAAGCATGTGCAAAAGTATGACCATAATTAAGCATTGCTCGCAGGCCATCGCGTTCAAACTCATCTTCTTCTACGACATCAGCTTTTAATCGACAGCTTTTGGAGACTATTTCACGCAATACATCCGGATTTCGACTGTTGATTTCTCCAACGTGTGCTTCCAGATATTCAAAAAACTCAGCATCCAGAATCACTCCATATTTAACAACTTCTGCTAACCCGGAACGATAATCCCGCTCGGGAAGCGACTGCAGGCAGGCGGTATCAATATAAACGCCAAGCGGTTGGTGGAATGCTCCGATAAGATTTTTTCCGCGCGGGTGGTTCACGCCCACTTTACCACCGACCGAACTATCGACATCTGCCAGCAATGTCGTTGGAACCTGAATAAAAGGAAGTCCGCGTGCATAGGTAGCTGCCGCAAATCCGGCAAGATCGCCGACAACGCCCCCGCCTACTGCGATAATACAGGTTTTACGATCCGCCTGCATATCAACCAGAGCGTCATAAATTTTTTCGGTGTTGGAGACAGACTTTGCCGATTCTCCCGCTTCGAAGGTAAAAAGTTCCGCCTGCCAGCCATCATCACGGAGGCCTTTCAGTATGGAGTCCCCAAGTAGTCCACTCACATGACTATCTGAAATGAGCATTGCGCTGGGGGTTTCAGATTTCCAGTGTGCAAGCCCATCAAGCCAGTTTCTCGCCATAGCCGGAAACTGTGACAGCTCATCGGTACAGATCACAATCTGATAGGAACGCTCTGCCAGATCGACATCAACGATCTCCCTGTTTTCGTTACTCTTCAAGAGTCTGTCCTTACTTTAATAAATCCAATATTCTATACTGAAGTTCACGTTGTGCCGCATTTTATGTTGTTGTCGATTAACCTCATTTGAGGCTTGTATAAACGCCCCAAATTCACTCGTAATTACGGTTGGCAATAATTAACGAGTGTAGAATGAAACTAAAAAAAATGCCCTTCAGTTAAGTTGAACAATGCAGTGTCAATGAAGTCAATCGAGATTGAAGTCAAAATAGTCGCACCCCAGACAAATAATTGATATCACATGAAATGATACAAATAGGATAGAGTTGTAACTGTTTTGTGTGGAATAACTTACGAAAACTATTTCTTGTACGGGAGCTTTCAATGAGTGGTCATGTCGGCTCTCATAAATGTCAGATTTTATTGGAGATTCTCGGAATTAAGATCTGCACGCCCTGCATCGCAGATTTATTTTGGTGGGTATTACCGATACCGAATGATAGAAAATTGTGAGCCATTCCGCAAAAGCCACCGATGACTCTGGAAAGCAATGCCTTCAAACAGACAATGCATAGGCGAAATAGTAAGACGGCTTTCCAATCCAAAGCCGTGCAGATACGGCAGAACCGATTCAATGGTTTTGAAACCGATGTGCAGGGAAAAGCCTCCGTCAGTAAGGCTAACCTGGAGCATGCACGATCATATCAGCGTTCGTCAAAACGTGTAGGAACAAAAGGACTTACGGCCTTTTACCTAACTGGACAGCGCCAGATTCAACTCGTTCCCAAGCTCCTGCTTGGGAACGCATGGCTGGGAAGGTCCTCCTTCCCACGTGTTTTGGTTCGTTTTAGATGATTTTTAATTCCGACGTGAAGCAGGATCTTCAGTCCCTTGCGTTCTTAAGGTGGACCTTGGGAACGAGGAAATCAGCCGCAATACGGCAGAAATTGGTTTATGCAACGACGAGAAGAACCATGTGCCAGCGATTGAGCAATAATTCGGACTAAGGCAGTATTGCCGAGGCGATAGTTGTGATCGTAGAAACCACTGTTTGTTCGTTGGGCTGCTTTTTATCGAGTTTATCAGGACTCAAGCCGAGGCGATCGCGGAGCATTGACAGTTTTTTCTGGCAGTTTTCACATTTGCCGAGATGAGCATTAATACGCTCAGCCAATTCCGGGTCAAGCTCATTCAGAATATATTGCTTTCCATTTTCTACGACATCGCTGCAAGTGATACCACCACGTTTTGCCTCTAAAGTGGAGTTGTCTCCAGGAATTACCATCCAGCCGATACCAACGATAACGAGCAAACCTGCAGCAACACTAAGCGACTGCATCACCTGTCTGCGACGGGAAACAGAACGTTGAGACTTGAGCCTGCGGACCAGTCCGGAGATTTCGCCCCCCTGGCAATCTACCCAGTCAGATTGATTAATAGATTCATGATTTGTCATAAGAATGTCCCGTGAAAAAATGCCTTATATAATATCTGTCTCTTATACACATCTGACGCT
>WFOZ01000718.1 GCA_015487825.1 Planctomycetaceae bacterium | reverse complement strand
GAAACACAAAACAGAAGGGTAAGCTCGAATCTCTGCCTGAAGATCAGATCATTACTTCGGTAGAATGGCACGAAATCAACGAGAAGAAATTCAAGCCCAAGGCGAAGGCATTGGCTGGAAAAGGCACAAAGGTTGATATCATCCGGCGAGAAGAAGGTCTGCTGTTTACCTGGCCGGAAAAAAAAGGCCTGATGGGAGTTGCCGCTGCCCAGACGGAAAAAACACGCAGCGATATCGCCAGTCATCTTCTTGCAGGGAAAGCTGTTGATCAAATTTCTGCTTCCCGTAACGAATTAATTCCCATTGAATTATTGAAGCAGATTCATTTCATCTGGCCTGTTACAGAAAATAACCAGAGTGAAGAAGAAAACGAAGCAGCAGAGAACTTTTTAGCAGGAATCCCCGTTTTTGGCGAAACCGCAATTGTACTCGAAATCCCAATGCTTCCGATACCTCCTGAATCAGAAGAAGCCTCTCAGGCAGATGCGCCAGTTCATCCGGGGTTGAAGCAAAACAAGAAAAAAAAGAAGGCGAAAAAACCGAAGAAGAAAAAAGTAAAGCCGCCTGCTGACCCGCTCACCCGGTGCGTTTCTCTGACTCTTTCGCAATACCGAAAGGTTCGCCGATGGCTCGATGAACTTACCGGAGAACCGGGCTTTCTCGCTCATGCACAAATTCCACTGGAGAATGTCACTCAGCAATGGAAATGTGAATTAACTGAAGGAGAGTTCGATGCTCTGGCTTCGCCTGAGTATTACCAGAATGATCCAGCAACCGAAACAACCATCGTCGGCTGGCTCTGCCAATGTAATGACGTCTCGATCAGCGAGCAGGCACGGGCAGAACAAAAATTTGGTGGTAAGAAACCAGCTGGTCTGGCCAAAGCAAAGTGCCCCAAGTGCGAGCAGAAATTTGGACAAAATCCACTTTACCACTTAACATCAATCGTGGCTCCTCCTGTTGAGAAGCAAGAGAAACCTTCTGAAAAACAGGGAGACTCTGACGAGAAATCTCCAACGAAGCAAAAAGCGACCCGCAAATTAAATGGATCTTCGGAAACTTCGAACGACGCCAGCGGGCAGGCGGATACAACCAGAAAACCGAAGAAGATATTTTCCTTTAAGTCGCTGTTTGGTAAAAAGAAAAAAGCGTCTTCATCAGAGAAGTCGCAGTAGAACCCTGCACAACCGAATTGTTTCAGCCAGGCAGTCAGCTTCTGGAAATTAAAATCGATGTAACCATTCAGTCTTGGCGTAGGGTCCGCTATTGCGGACCACGATGAGAAGTGGAGCCCCCTGTTTTACGCGATGGTCCGCGGGTAGCGGACCCTACAAACTGGAAATTAAAATCGACTAATCCTGTCCCCTGAAAAACATGAAAAAAGCACCCGGTTTCTCCATGAAACACAGGTGCTTTTTTCATTTATGGCACAGGCAGGAATGTCTGTACTCCTCAACGTTCAGGGCAGGCATTGCTGTCTCTGGTTCTTTAAGACTCTCATTCGTTACGGGCTGACGATGGTCGTGTCGCCACCATTACCCAAGGCAACTCCACTAAGAGCAACTCCGGTAATTGAAAGACCTAAAATGGCGTAATCAATTACGCGAGGTTCTTCAAACAGGCCAGCTTGAGCGCGAGCAGTTATCTTGCCATTAACAAGAAGTACACGTGACTTTGCAGAGGGTGGAGCCACTTTTTCTGACCAGACACGAACAACACCCTGTCCCTGACCGGAGCGAAGTTCATAAATTCCGGTTGTCAAATTAGAAACCTGAAATTGTCCTTCACGATCAGTAACTGTTGATGCCACTTTCTGGTTGTTACGCATAATCGAAACCTGGGCGCCTCCCAGTGACTTTCCCTGTGTATCAACCACCAGGCCCTGGAGCGATCCATTGCTGCTCAATGTTACATCATGTATTGGAGCAACCTTCTTTTTGTTCTGCTTTAGCTCGGCTTGTGTCTGCATGGCAGGTGCCAACAAAAGCCCCAGGCATACAAGACTCGTAAAAACTGGTTTCATCGAACCGTCCTTTCGCTGTTATATAATAGGAGTGACTAACGTTTTTGAGAAACTGGAGAGCAGGTGGGGCCAGTTAGACAATCAACCGACATACATCTCCATCTGGAGGGGGAATATCCTCAAACGCGGGCTGATGATGAACAAATCGAAAGAATGAGTCAAGTAAATTTTTCATCTCTCCAATTTTTGCAGAGTTTACATTCAGAGAACTTCAAAACAGAACTGCGATTTATTCAGAAAAACGAAGTAACTATTCAGCGTTGGCGCAGGGTTCGCTATTGCGGACCACGATGCAACGTAGATCCTCCAATTGCTGCGGTGGTCAGCGGGTAGCGACCCCACGGTTGGAGATAACTCGCTGAGTAGTTTCAAGAAGAGTTAATTAATGAAAGCACAGGCAGAAATGACTGTGCTTTTTTGAATTCCCGGCACTGCTGGATCATTCTGACCGCCGATACCAAAGACACTATTTGGGGAAATTCGTGCAACACACAAAAAAATTGATCGTCAGTCGTATGAAGGTTCCCCGATCGGAGCACAAATCCACAAAAAGGAGATAGAGGTTAGGGAACCAGTTTGCCGATTAACAGGGAATACGCATTCAATTCAATTTCTGTCATCTGATAAGTACTTTGCGGTTAAAGCGACTTGCTACTGAAATATCTTTTGTACAAAAACAAGACAAGGATGTCTTTTCATGGCTCGCCGTAAATCGCAGCCTACCTGGCTGATTGCTGTTGGAATTCTGATTGTTGGCCTGTTCTCATTCCTGAGCCAGCTCCAGAGCAAATCAATCGATCAACTGAATGTTGATACTTCGGATCCGTTCACAATTCCCGAACGTGATGAGCAGACCCCAGGCAATAATCAGGCAGGCAATCAGAATCATGCGATCAGGATTGCTTCGTTCAATATTCAGGTTTTCGGGCAATCTAAATTATCCGATAAACAGGTGACTCAAAGACTGGCGGAAATTGTGCGTCGATTCGATGTCGTTGCGATTCAGGAAATCCGCTCTAAAGACCAGTTGCTGATGCCAAAGTTTGTCAGTATCGTCAACGCAACAGGTGCCCGTTACGATTTTCTGATCAGCTCTCGACTTGGTAGAACTTCCAGCAAAGAACAATATGCGTTTCTCTACAATACTTCGACAATCAAGCCGATTCCCGGTTCTGCTTATATGATTTACGATCCTCAGGATTTAATTCACCGCGAACCATTTGTCTCCTCTTTTCAGACGATCAATTCAAAAACACCAGACCAGCCATTCACATTCACGCTGATCAACATTCATACCGATCCTGACGAAGCAGAATGGGAAGTAGCACAAATGGCCCAGGTCTATCAGTATGTTTCTCGAAACAACCCGCAGGAAGATGACGTGATTGTGCTGGGAGACCTCAATGTAAATGCCCGCAAAATATCCCCACTGACTCGCATTCCTGTTCTGGATTCTATTTTAAAAGAAGTTCCCACAAACACGCGCAAGTCCCGGCAATATGATCACATTCTGGTCAATCGCAATACAACAACCGAGTTCACAGGAAAAACCGGCGTGTTTGATATGGAAATGACTCTCGGATTAAGCCGCGAAGAAGCCCTGAAGCTCTCCGATCATCAACCGATCTGGGCAGAGTTCAGCACGCAGGAAAAAAAAGCTCCCACGAAAATCGCTCAACCCGCCAGCGACACTGTTATCCGGTAAGCCTGCTACTACAGGGCTATCAGCTGGCGTTGCAAACTGCTGATGATGCTCTACCGCACGGGACGGGTTGCAACTTTCATGCCTTCAAAGTAAGGTTTAGTTGTCAATCCCTCATAACTTTCTTCATTCGCAAAGCTTCATCTTGCAATGAATCGATCATCGTCAGGTTTGGCGATCAGTTATGCTGATTGACAACAATGGAGACTCAGTATCCCGCTTTATCTGATTTTCAAAATGGAGAACTGCAACAATGATGAATTCTGTTTTCCGATCACCAAACCGTAATAACCTTTTTCTCTGTTTGGGGATTCTCCTTATTGCGACGTTGCCTGCACAGGCTGATGACAAAGCCCCGGTGAAAAATGAAGATCGAAAGAATGCTGAAAAGGCCTTTGCGGAACGGATGGAAAATACAGTTCTGGTCGGTTTTTTCACTCTTGATTCCGAACAGCAGGGCCAGCCCGGCAAACCGGAACGGTACGAAATTCGAAAAGTAACCAAAGCCAACGGCAATACGTGGATTTTCCAGTCGCGTATTAAATATGGAAACGTCGATGTCGTACTACCGATTCCGGTGCCGATTCAATGGGCTGGCGACACACCAGTCGTTTCGATGACCAACTTCACGATTCCGACAATGGGAGTCTTCACCTGCAGGGTTATGTTCTACAAAGACCGCTACGCAGGAACCTGGCAACATGGCGACAAAGGAGGCCATATGTGGGGGAAAATCGAAAAAGCGAAATTGAACAAAGAATAGAATTTTGTTGAGTTATAATTCACACGGTCACTATTGACTCGCTTAACGGCATAGCGACTGCGTACGTGGGCTAGATAAACAGGCTCGAAAGTCGCCTTCGGCTTGCCGTTAAACAATTGTGCCATTCTTGAACGCGAGCAGTATAGTCATAACTCGCAGGTTTATTGATGCAATCTCCGAAACTACCAGAAGAAAAAGACCAATCAGAAAATCTCAGTGATAACGATTTGTCTGCATCCATCGATCCTATCCCGTTTTCCGGAAAATGGACCGTACCCAATCTGTTTGAGGCGATTTCTCTTGCTCAACCCAAAAATTATAAGATAAGAAATGCTCTCGTCTGGAGTTTCTTCATTTGTGGTTTTATTTATTTCGCCTGGCTCACCGCGATTTCGTACTTCAAAAATGATATTCACTTAGCAGCCCAGGCATTGGGGGGCGATGCGGTTTTCCTTTTAGTGCTCTGTTTTCCGTTCTTTCAAAAAATTCGGATGCGAAAAAATGAGGAGAAACTGTGTCGAG
>WFOZ01000717.1 GCA_015487825.1 Planctomycetaceae bacterium | reverse complement strand
GATCAGGGCTGGTAAACTGAATGATTTTACACTTGTTCTGCTCAATATCATACAGAAGAGATGTTCGAACAAGACGGTATGCTTCTGCAATTCGTGACTGAGGACGATGATAATTTGCGACGACTGGGGCAACCTGCTCATCCTTCAGCTTTTTCAAATTGCGAGCTGAGGCCATCTCTGGAATGTGCCCTAAAATAGGGACTTGCATTGTTTGCATCATTTCCTCAGGACTACGGAATCTTTTGTCACCAAATTCCAGTAGAATCGCAAGACATATACCAACGATTACTCCCAGGCCTCCACCAATGCCTATATATGAATACATTTGAGCCCGTATTTCGTATCCTGCACTTGGCTGATTTACAATTTTCCCTGAAAGAGCAAAGTTATTTTTGATCAGACTAATCTCCTGAAGTTGCTCAACAATTACATTAAATAACCCCTTAGTTCGATCCAAATCTTCGAGAAGCGCCCGATTTCGATTCTCTTCAGCTCCCAGGCTTTTGGCAGACTGTTTTTCAGTAATAAATAAATTATCAAGTTCCTTGATTTTTTCGTTGCCAACCCGAAGCTCCTCCTGCAGTGACTGTAAATAGACGGTCAATATGTCGGGGCGAGGTAAACCGGTTAAGGCACCTTCCCCAGCCTCTTTTTGCAGCAGCTTTTGCATCACATCAATTTTTGTGCGAACTTCAAGGACTTGCGGGTGCTTTGCTCCAAGAGTTTCCAGAAGAAGAGCTTCTTCGAGCATCAAAGGAATTAACTGTCCCGTAATCGAACGTTGTGAAGGAGACGCTGGATCACCATCGCCAGCCCGTTGTTTTGCCTGGTCTGCCATGATCAGTAATGCCTGCCGGCTGACTCCCTGCTCAATTGCCCGTTTCATAGAATCCAGCTCTGCTTTTACCTGACTGAGCTGGATCATGATTTTTGAACGTTGTGACTCTATCTGCGCTAGTCGTTGCTGGTGAATATTGCGTCCTTCTTCTCCTGTCCAGAGAAGAGAAGCTGTTTCTCGGAAGTGCTGATATGCCTCCTCTTTCTCTTTGAGTGCATCGGTCAACTCATCTTTGGCTTGTGTAATCAGTTTGACTGTCTTGTCGCTGTAAGATCGTTGAGATTCTCCCAGGTAATCAAGATAGGATGCGATGACAGCATCCAGGATTTGTTGTGAGTCACTCCTGTTTCCACTTGTGTAAGTGAAGTGGAGAATGTCATCGGAGGTGAGAGAGCGAGACACTCCCAGGCTTTGGGATATCTTTGCCATTGGGCTGGCTGAACCTGCCAGCGTTGGTAGCTTGTTCAGTTGAAATTTTTCTACAGCTCCCTGAAGCAGAACTGGTGTGTGGAAAAGAGCGATATGGGTATCTATTGGGTCTCTTTCTGCTGTCATACTGGTGGCCATATCAACAGGGAGCCGGGCTTGATCCCTTTCGACGAGTACATCAGCAGAAGACTGGTAGACAGGTGGTTGTTTTGTGAATTGCAGGTATCCTAATGATCCTCCAACAATTCCGAAAAAAATCAGCAACCATTTACGCTCCCATAAAAGCGCTCGAATGTCCAAACCTGTCGGTTCGTTCGATTGCATGTTTTCAGCAGGCCAGTCGATCCCTTGTGACACTACACTATTCTCCTGTTTATTGTCCCCTGTTCTTAGCTACTTTAGCCAGTGGTAGGGATTTGTAACCTTAAAAGGTTGCACTTGAATTATTCACACTGATGTACACCCTTGCCAGCGAGGATGATAACTCAGAAAATACACACTGTACACAGAACTATCAACATTACACTTTAGCAATTACGTGAAAGTCTACTAATTCCCTTCAAGTACCGTGTGGTAGGCTTCTCTTTAGGAGTATCTCACACTCTCTGCCTAATAGGAATAACTCGTATTATTGCCATAATTGAGCCCTTTCCTGAAACTGGCGGGCAGTAGTCAACTCCTACGTCCATTAAACGAAAATCGCTGTCAAATTTCCATGAAATAAACTGAAAATCAATGAATTTGAGAGGTTCATGTCTTCTTAGCTTGGAGATTAATTCAGCATGAGAGAAGGCAAACCGAAGTTAGAGGAACTAATGCCTCTGGTTTTCCTTCTCTGAGGTTTTTCCGTAAGATTTGAGCTTCATTTCCTTTTTTTTAAGTACGATCAGGCCTTCGTAGAAAGCCATGAG
>WFOZ01000716.1 GCA_015487825.1 Planctomycetaceae bacterium | reverse complement strand
TGCGCGGGTGGGGTCCGCGGGTGGCCATCCCTCTCGCCGCCACATCAACCTGGCACTGCGAAGGCTGACACGACAGCGGGACGAAGGGGCCTCAGCGGCTCAAATGATGAAAGAGAAGCAAATCAATTTAAGCTTAAAGTAACCAGAAAACTGTCCAACGAATGGGGTCCACTACAGGCTTTACAGTGATATTTTCCTGTACAAAATTGAAAACCGAGTGAAAATCCGGCTATTCGCTCTTGTCCCATACTGCGAAATCGTGACAATTCCCTGATTAAATTGATAAAAGTGTGCTCACCACAAAAATCTCCCTCAGATATCAGCCAGGAAAACAGTCGATGTCCAGCTCGGCTCCCTTCAATCAACGTACAAGTCAGCAAAACGGCAGCTACCACATCGAAGATAATGCCACGAGTCTGTTATTTCTCGAATCGATGTACGAACAGTATCGCAAGTCGCCCGAAACTCTTTCGGAGCAATGGCAGATGTTCTTTGCCGATATGGATAAAAAAGAACATCCTGATCCGACAGAAGCAGTAAGGCCTCAGCGAAAACCGTTTACCATTTTCAACCCACCTTCAATGAATGAGGGAGGCCTGAGACGTCCCCAGCGCCTGGAAGTAGCGGGGCGGCAGGAACGGCTTGATCAACTGATTCGCAATTATCGCGTTCGGGGGCATATTCTGGCCGAAATCGATCCGCTCGGCTCGACGCGAGGGAACCCGCCGGAAGTTCAGCCGGAATTTTACGGGTTTACAGAAGAGGATATGAAAAGTCGCTTTTCAACCAGTTGGATGGGCGGCCCGGAAGTTCGCACGCTGCGGGAAATTGTGCAATGGCTCAAAACAACTTACTGTCGTTCAATCGGTGTGCAGTTTATGCATATCGATTCCCTGCATGTGCGGGAATGGCTACAGGCAAGAATGGAAACGACCGGTAACCGTATCAAACTGACTCATCAGGAGCAGACGCGAATTCTGAAACGTCTCAGCGATGCGGTTTTGTTTGAACAGTTCGTGCAGAAAAAATTTCTGGGTGAAAAAACATTTTCTCTTGAAGGGGCGGAAAGCCTCATTCCCCTGTTGGATATGGCTATCGAAAAGGCGGGGCGTGAAGGGACAAAGGAAATAGTAATCGGAATGGCTCATCGCGGACGGCTCAACGTGCTTGCGAATATTATGAAGAAGAGCCATCGCCAGATTTTCAGAGAATTTGTGGATAGCGACCCGGAACTTTCCATGGGACGCGGGGATGTCAAATATCATCTTGGGTACAGCCATAACTGGAAGACAGAATCTGGTGGGAATGTGCATCTTTCCCTTTGCTTTAATCCGAGCCATCTGGAGTTTATCAGCCCGGTTGCATTGGGGCGTTTGCGAGCCAAGATGGATCGCAGCCGGGATTTTGAGCGGGATTCCGGTCTGGCGATTTTAATTCATGGCGATGCCGCTTTTGCCGGGGAAGGTGTCACACAGGAAACTCTCAACTTAAGCGAGTTGAAAGGCTACGGCGTTGGCGGGGCGTTGCATGTAGTGGTCAATAATCAGATCGGTTTCACGACTTCCAGCGATGAATCCCGCTCCTGCACGTACGCAACCGATATTGCCAAGATGTTGCAGATACCAATTTTTCATGTGAACGGTGAAGATCCCGAAGCGGTTGCCCAAGTGGTGAATCTCGCACTCGATTTCCGAAAAACTTTCCAGCGGGATGTTGTTATCGATATGTACTGTTACCGAAAACTCGGGCATAACGAAAGCGACGAGCCTTCGTTCACGCAGCCGCTGATGTATCGAAAAATCAAGAAAATGAAAACCGTGTTCGAGAACTATCTTGAACATTTACTGGCGATGCGAGGCATTACCAGAGAAGAAGCCGAGCAGATTGTTGAATCGCGAAGAGTTGTTCTGGAGCGGGAACTTGAAGCAGCTAAGGGAGAGCGATACATCCGCTGTCTCGACGAGTACGGCGGCTACTGGTACGGCTTTCGAGGAGGTTCGGTTTCCGCTGCAGACGATGTTGATACCAATGTCGAAGCGAAAGAGCTGAATCGTATTATGAAAGTGCTGACACATTATCCGGAAGGGTTCCACCCACACCGAAAATTGATACGCATTCTCGAACATCGCCGGGAGATGACCAAAGGAGATCACTCGTTCGATTGGGCATCCGCAGAACTGCTGGCACTTGGCAGTATTGTCAGTGAAGCACGCCCATTACGAATGACCGGGCAGGATGTGGAACGGGGAACGTTCTCCCAGAGACATGCAGTGCTGCACGATGTTGAAAACGGAACCGTTCACAGACCGCTGAAGGAACTGGCTGTTGATGGCAGTCTGGTTGAAGTTTATAACAGTCCGCTTTCTGAAATTGGTGTTCTCGGCTATGAGTACGGTTACAGTCTGGATTGCCCTGAAGGACTTGTCATCTGGGAAGCGCAGTTTGGCGATTTTTCGAATACCGCTCAAGTAATTATCGATCAGTTTATCGCCAGTACTGAAGATAAATGGCATCGATTCAGTGCACTGGTAATGATGCTCCCTCACGGTTTTGAAGGACAGGGACCGGAACATTCCAGTGCAAGACTGGAACGGTTTTTAATGCTCGCAGCAGAAGATAACATCCAGGTGGTTGTCCCCTCCACCCCGGCCCAGCACTTCCATCTACTCAGACGACAGGTGCTGCGAAAATGGAAAAAGCCGTTAATTATTATGACTCCCAAAAGCCTGTTGAGGCATCCTCGTTGTGTTTCGACGCTCGAAGATCTCACTGCAGGGGAATTCAAATCAATTCTCGATGATGAGCTGATACCGGATAAACAGAAGGTTTCCCGGATTTTACTCTGCTCCGGAAAAGTCTATTACGATCTTCTGGATTATCGGGAAAAGCACGAACGAAACGACATCGCCATTCTCCGACTGGAAGAACTTTATCCGTTACCGTATCTGGAACTGCAACAGGTTCTTTCGCAGTATCCGCTGGGGACAGAGGTTCGCTGGGTTCAGGAAGAACCGGAGAATATGGGAGCCGCCCGTTTCTTGAGAGCACACTTTGGCGCCTCTATTTTTGATGAATATCCACTCCGTTCGGTTGAACGGGATGCCTCAGCCAGCCCGGCAACAGGCAGTAAGAAAAGTCATACGCTGGAGCAGGCGGCATTAATCGAAGCCGCATTCGCTGCTTTTTAATGGAGTACGGACATTTCTGTTTGTTCGTTGGAGTTTATGCCTTAACGCGAATTATAACCGGAGGGAGTAAGTAATGAATCGCCAGATTCTGACAATATGGATTGCCGGTTTAATGATCGGTTCCGGAAGTGGTTTGATTATCGCCCGATCACTTCCCGGTTCTCATCATGTAAACTCAAATGAAATTCCCGCCCAGTCGAATGTTCAGCCGGGAGAAAATCGCAGCTTCTCTCCCGACTTCCTGGCTGATCCACAGCAGTTCCCCAGCCCGGAATCTCAAATTAATAAATTCATCCCTCATAAAATATCTTCGACTGAAAACAGACAACCAGAGCAACAAACGTTCGAACCTCGTTTACTTCCGGAAGGAGAAGCCTCGCCGGTTCAATCACAGGAACCACAGATAACCGTCAAAAAACCAACTTCTTCAGAATTCCAGGACGAACTCAAGGAAATTGCCCCCGAGTTCACAGAAAAAGCACTTGATGATCTGGCAAAAATTCGTTCGCAAATAGAAGGCGATAACCCTGCAAAAAAAAACAAGCCGTAGATATCCCACAGTTTCAGCCAGCTATAACCAATCCATATAACTATTCAGTATTTTCGTAGCGTCCGCTATTGCGGATCACGATGGGAGGTGGATCTGAAGTTCCCCAAAGTTTGTGGGCGCTGGT
>WFOZ01000715.1 GCA_015487825.1 Planctomycetaceae bacterium | reverse complement strand
ATTCTGAGCAGCAAGCGAACTTTTGCTTTTTTTCTTCGCATCGCTTCCGGGAATTATTGTATTGCTTTGTTGAGACGAAAGCGTTGCTGCAAGTTCCGCAGCACGAGTGTCGACATCAAATCGAACCTGAGCGGAAATCCCGATACATTCTCGTGCAGCATCCTGCGCAGCCTGTGAAAATTCACGTCTGATCCATTTAATCACGAAAGGGCTTTTCACACCAATGGTCAGCAGGTCGCCACTGATCGAGACGACGCTCTGATCAGCGAACCACTTTTCGAAACGTGTTTTTCCAATTGCTTCTTCGAGGCATTGGAAAAACCGTTCGGAAAGTTGCATTTCAGTGGTGGCTTTTCCACCTGGCGAACCATCGTTGTTCAATTGACTCCATTCGGGTGGCATCTTGCAACCCCTCTACCGCTCATCTGTATCGAAACCAACGGGCATAAAAACCCCACCAGTATTCAATAGGCTGCAACATCGTTCTTCTACTTGTCCTCTGTTTAATCATCAGTGAAAAAACAGAGTACGCCCTTGCCTGGGCCTGAAGAACTCGTCCATGAGCAGATCTCGAATCTCCACGTTCAACGGGAGGACTATTTCGAGATGACAAATAGATTCCCACCAGTCTTACCAAAGGTGAGGATCAACATTTGTTGAAGTCTAAAATATGAACTGCGGCAATATAAAAAATGACAGAAAGGCGTATCCATTCGGATCCAAGATCCAAATCTTAACTTTCAGTTTGCAACAATACAACAGACTCGAAAAAATTGAAAAGCTGTGAACCGCTTTTAATAATTCTTTCAACAATCCTTGTGAAAAGTTGCCTACTGAAACTCACTCAGCGGAGACAAATCGTATCGCTCATTCTGCGTCTGTCAAACGTAAAAGTGCAGGAAAAATTTTGTAAAATATTTCAGAAAAAATTCTTTACTCAAAGCCCTTGATAAATAACCGATTGCATCGATATTGGGCGCTGGAGTGGACTTTTATTTTTTGTGCATAACATGTTTTTTGCAAACCGGAACTATCAGCGTTCCATATTTTCGAAACAAAAAAAATCTTTCTTCGCGAAAGCTTACTCCTTTGAATAGAGGATTAATTTATCTGCAAGGCATGTACTCTCTGTCGGGAAACAACCACGAACCCCAGCGATTCGTAAAGTCTTATTGCATAATGATTTCTGGAATCGACTCCCAGAAAGATACTGCTTTTTTTTCGCTCGGTATGTTCTAAACTTTTTTTAATTGCGCAACGCGCAAGATTTTTTCCCCGCTGTTGAGGGACAATTCCCAAATAGGACAATTCCCACTGATTATAATCGGGATGAAAAGCAAAAAAGAGTACACCAACTGCAGCCTTATCCTGCTTGATTACAAACCAATGATCAGGGTTATACTCTCCCTGCAGGCGATGTGTCTGCAGGGAGAGTGTTGCTGTACGATGCTGTTGAAGCTCCGGAAAATCAGCCGAATCGATATATGTCTCGAGAACCAGTTCTCCAAGTATTTCATCAGAAATTCCCTGACTAATTGGCACCAGTTGGAGGCTCTGTTTTTCATCTTCTGTTACCCGATTACTTTCATCGTTACATTCGGAGAAAGCGGGGCGCTGCATAAAAAAAAGAGTACCTACTGCTGGAATCCCGTTTCTTTCAAAAAGACGGGAAGTACCGAAATCGGCAGCGTCGACTGTTGTTTGAAGAATATTGCAACATTCTTCATTCGCCAGCAAAACGACCTTTTCCAGCAGTAAATCCTGAATTGCCCCCAGAGAATCTGAGTCCTCTAATTCTTCATCATAAGCTGGAGGCCAGAGAATCGCAGTCTTATCTTCCTGAGCCACCATTAAAAGAGCTGCCCGGATTTCCCTCTCTTTTGTCGCAATAAGCAAATGCTTCAGATCGAGCCGACCGGTTTTAACAGATAACACTATTTTTTCTACTTCCTGACGTTTGACATCCGGATCGCTTTCCTGAATCATCAATGAAAGAGCCTCTTCCCTTTCCCGTTGATTTTGAGCTGGGCGGATGCTCCAGAAGTTATCCTGTCCTGATTTTCCGGATTCTATTTTCTCATCTGCGGACATATTCCATTAATCCCGGATTACTTTGTTTCTGAAAGCGATGCCTGGTAGAATACAATATAACGCATGCCGCAGGAAATAGTACAATTCTTTGCTTAACAACAAACCGAAGGGACTCCTGAGTTTTCCAGGCGGTTTACTCGGCAGAAAAGGCAGGCGTCTCTTTAAATAAGTTTATTTGTAACTATTCAACAATGTTTGGTTATTGCAGAAATTAAGGTTGTTTGTAGGGTCCGCTACGCCAACGCTGAATAGTTACATTTTTTTGATAATATTTCCTGTGTAAAAATTCGACCGGGAGAGATCGGTATATGTACTTTGCGAATCCCTGGGGATTACTGGGCCTGTTGGCGTTG
>WFOZ01000714.1 GCA_015487825.1 Planctomycetaceae bacterium | reverse complement strand
TTCCATGATATAATGATAATATACTCAAAGTTAGAAAAAATATTTTAGAGGCGCAGGGGAAAATTGAAGAATGTCGGAATTATCTGCGATACAAAAATATAATATATTCTGAGTTGCACTAAGAACAGATATATTAAGTGCTTTCTTGTGACATTATTTTGAAGAAATGTTTTTTATTATATTGAGTGTAGTAACTTCCATAACACGATAACACAATATTGTAAGAATATACGCGAAATAAAACAAAAGACATTGCTTTGAGTACTAACTGTTGAACCAGAGGCGGAGGGCTGGCAACGGGACTAAATTTTAATATGATCACAAAAAGCTAGGATATATCGATATTCTGAGTTGCACTAAGAACAGATATATTAAGTGCTTTCTTGTGACATTATTTTGGAGGTTCCTTTCCAAATCCCCTATAAAAACCTAGACACGTAATATAATTCCGCGTCCGATTCCAGTCACAATAGGGAGATACTTTTCTCTCGTAAATATCAATCGTGGCTCTATGATCCCAGTCGGCCCATTGTTGTATTGATTTATCAGGCACCCCTGCAGCTCTGGCATAAGAGGCGTGAGCTACTCTGAAGCGATGATCGTAATTTTTTTCGAGTTGAATTCGGTTAATGATGTTTTTCATTTGTTGGGTCGTCGCAGACATCTTTTTTCGACCAAATAGAAATCCTTTGCTTTTGTTCTGGGCCGCCATCAGCGCTGCAATCCAAAGTGCTGGACAGTCCGGGAAGTTCCGAAAAGGTAGCTGTGCTGTCCGTAGCCGCAGGTTTTTAAGAGATCTCTGCGTCTTATTAAACTTCCGCTTGGCTTCGGGGTCACTAAGCTTCCAATTGACAGCTGTCACCGTCACAGCCTGCTCACGTATCTCGACCTGAGTCAATCCAATATCACTGACTCTCATTCCAAAGAGAAGCCCCACCATGTTAGCTACATATGCCTGTAATAGTTTCAGTGGTATCCGAAGCCTTGATATGTCGTCGATCTTTGTGATTTTTTCCAAGTCCTCTTCCCACGGTCTGTCTTGATAGCCTTTTAGCAGAGTAATCCATGCAGACTTCATCTCATCTAGGGATATAACTCGTCGAGGATCGTCTGGTGTGTTCTTCTTGGCCATTCGAGATCTCCGACCAAATTTTCGTAACCGAGACGCGATTCTGCTGAGTAACCGGTCCAACCGGGGGTTATCGACATAAAGGTCAATTCCTTTTAAAGCTAAAGCTGCTTTGGCTTCTGTAATATTTTGAGCAACCGTGTGGTAGGAGACTTCGTGCAGACGCTGACTAATCCAAGTTAACCAAGTATCTTCAAGAGTCGGGTTTGCGTCCCCAACCACCTTTCGAAAATTGGCGATAACCGAGGTATATTGACGAGCAGTAGTCTTTGCCAAGAATCCTTCCAGGATTTCTTGTACCATTTCAGAGTGTCTTCCCCAGGGCCGATGAAGTTTCGGGACAATCGATCGGCATAATAGTTGCTCTTCGAAGGTATCCAATCGATTCGTAGCCTTATATCTAGCAACCCGATGATCCACCAGAACAGGCCAACCAGCTTGTTTAGGATTCTGTCCTTGCTGCAGCCTTTTGTCAGAATCCAATAGACTGCTCGATTGTCCGTTCGTAGGACTGTTGTTCTTCCAGTGATAGTGCTTGCCATCGTGACGAGTCCGTAAAGGGTTGCGACCATTTCTCTCTCGGCAATCCTGCGATTTGGGACTTTGAACTTCCCGCTCGAGTATTTCAGGTTTTTCCGGTCTCTGGTATGTATGCTGGCTCCCCATCCGATGGGGGTAGCGTCGGTATCTAGTACTATTTCTGGTTGATTCCCGATACCATGGAACTTTCGCCTGGTTTCTTTCAACGTTTCTGCTATCAACTTGCCTCGGATCTGAATCCACTTCGGGATTCCTACAACAGTTGCCCAATCGCGCCTTCTCACTGGGTCTAGTTGTAGATGCCGGAACTGTCCATAAATCCATTCTGGGATCATTCGGACGTAGCTTGAAATTTCTGGTACGGCAAGAGCCAGGTGTCTTAGTTTTCCGAGTAAGGATTGTATCTGTCTCAAGCTTCGGCTTGAACCAATCGTTCTGAGTTCGCGTCGTAGTTTTCGCGCCTTTTTTACCGGAACACTTAACTCGTGTTGACCGGGCCGAACGAAAAAACCCCAGGTATCTGATTTCCTCCACCGGTTCGAGCTCTGATTTTGTTAAGCTAATCGTGGCGCCTTTCGATTCAAACAACCGTACCACCCTGGGTATTTCTTTTGCTAAAACTTGTGGATCTCCAACGAGTAGGATATCATCCAGGTATGAGAAAAACTGTATATTGGTGAAGGTTGTTCTACAGATTCTGAGGATCCGGTCCACAAAAGCTGAGAAAATGATTGGCGACCAGGTAAAACCGAAAGGGAGTCGTCTCCATCTGTAACATTTTCCATCTGAAGTCTTTACCCCGAATATCCGGCTGGAACGTTTAGTGATTCCAATTTGCCAAAATGCGCTCTTGAGGTCAATTGACGCACAATAACTGCCCTTTGGTGAGTTCTGTAATATTATGGGCAAGGTTTCCATTTCAAAGGTTGGAGGTGGTTCACAGCGATGGTTGATCGGTCTCGCATCGTAGATTAGTCTTCTTTCTCCCGTGCTCTTGGGAACCGTGAAGCACTTCATCGCACAGTCGATGTCCTTTTCCTGACAAGGTTCCAAAGCGCCTGCTTCTTGTGCCTTGACAAGCGCTTCTTCAAGTCCTTCGTCCGTCAGGTCTGAGACTGCCCATTTCATGTTTCCAAGGTCTGCGTTCTCCCAGAGCGTGCTCAGGTCCACGCAGGTCATTGGCTGGATGGTTGCGGCTTTGTTTGATGGTTGATGGATTCGGCTTTTGATCCTCTGTCCGTTACTGAATGTTTTTTGTTGGACGTTTTGTTCTGATTTCCTTTTTTGATAAACCTTTCTGGTTTTGGAATTCGGTCTTGAGTCATTACCCAGGCGTAGTCTACGTTCAGGTTGACCAATTCCCGGCCAAGTAGCACACGCATCGCATGACGGACTGCCGGTTGAATTTCCGTCATGCCGTATACAAAACCCTCCAATAAGGACTTGGTGGTCAAAGTTTGTTCCAAGCATTGGTTGTTGTGTACGATCTGTCCTGCGGTTGTCAACTTACAGCCAGATGAGGCGTGTATTTCCAGTCGGTTCCTAATGGTCTCAAAAGTTTGCAGATTCTTGGCCCGTGTCTCTTTCAAGTAGTCCACCGCAAGTTGTTGATTCTTGGTAATGCGGGGTTCCCGCTCGGCCAAACGCAACATATGCTCTGCGGCATTTACCACCGTCAGAGTTTTGTCAATTTGTGACTGTACTGTAAGCTCTGTTATACCTTCTATCGGCTTGGTTTCGACTTCCAAGGTCTTGGTAGTGGTTTCTGCGCAGCGATCCACCTTTGCCTTAACCCCAAATAAGATCGAGTTGATCATCTGATCAGCCGCCCTTTTGGCTTGTCGGTCGGATTCTAACTGCAGTTCTTGCTGTTTTTTCCTTTTTGAGGCTCTTCTAGCGTACCTCGTAATGATCTCCCGCTTTCGGCGCGGAGAAGCTGAGTCAACGATCAGCTGTAACAGATCTAGGATGGTGTCTGGATCATCTGAGTCATCCAATTCTTCCAGGATATCGTCATCTCCTATCTCTTTCAGACAATCATTGATGCCGATCTTTCGGTAGAGTGATCGTTGTCGAGAGGTTAAGATTAGATCCTTCATATCGATGGTCCCAGTTCCATACCTAGAAATAAGTCTCTTCTGGTCCCGCTCGGACCAGGACGTCACTGTTTGCTTTAGGTCTTTCAGCAATTCCCGTAGGGTTCCCACACTAGTGTTGAAAGTAATGGGCTCTTTTTCCAAGATCGCCACAGCCAGCTGTCCGAGATTCCCGATCTCGCTTTTCTTCAGCTTGGTTATGTCAATCGAGGCATCTGTAAGCAGAGTAGCTAAATCTAAAGTAGTTGTAGTTCGTGTCATAGGAATTATTACGTGGATATATAATAATAACTAAATTTTAATATGATCACAAAAAGCTAGGATATATCGATATATCATAATAAAAATGAAATTTATAAATATTCATATGATACAGTATTGACGTTTGCAAGTGAGTTGCGAAAAATGAGATATATATTATATTTT
>WFOZ01000713.1 GCA_015487825.1 Planctomycetaceae bacterium | reverse complement strand
GTGAAATTCCAAGAAACAACAATAAACCCAGAGGAACTAACAATGGGGAAAGCAGTGTCGCCAGAGTCGTCAGGCAAATCGAATAACTGACATTTCCCCGGGCGTTGAGCGTGAGCACGTTGGAGGCCATTGCTCCGGGGACCGTTCCGACCAGAATGATCCCCGGATAAATCGCTCCTTCAAAACCAAACAAATTGGCGATAACAAATGCAAGCAATGGCATCGTCAGATACTGTGTGCATGTCCCGAATAAAACAGCTTGCCAGTTTTTCAAAACCTGAACAAGTTCTTCTTTCGGGAGCAGAAAACCAATACAAAACATCGCCAGCATAATGCTGGGCGTCATTGTCCATAATTTCCAGAATGCAAAGTAATTCGCAGCCTGCAAATCGTTTTGCCCCCAGTACAACGCCAGCGATGCGCTGCCACACAGCCAGAGAATTAGATAACGTTCCAGAGTATCTTGCACAAGTTGCATGTGATCACGTCAGACGATTGCTATAATTGGGCACAAGAATTTTCCCCCTCACTTTGTAAATACGACATGGCCATACTAATGAGTTCACCCACAGTTCACCAATCAGAGACCGAGCAAAAGGATAACGGGACCTCGGTTAGCGAACCGCAAATCGATAAATCGGGACAACGCGTCCAGAAAATGTTTGGCGAGATTGCCCCTCGTTACGACCTGATGAATCATGTTCTTTCCGGGGGGACAGATTTCTACTGGCGATGGGTCACAATCCGCAAAGCGTCTCCTCAAGGGGTTGCTCCCATTCTTGATGTTTGTACCGGAACAGGGGATCTTGCATTTGCTTACTGGAAACGCGGGAAAAAGAATATTCCGGTTACAGGCACTGATTTTACACAGGAAATGCTCGATCTGGCGCGAGAAAAATTTAGTAAGAACTATCCTGCTAACAAAAATCATGCAAGCGTTGAATTCATCCAGGCAGACACCCAGCAGCTCCCTTTTGAAGACAACCGCTTTCAAATTGTTTCTGTTGCTTTCGGCTTGAGAAATATTGCAGATACCATGCAGGGCCTGAAAGAGATGACCAGAGTTTGCCTGCCGGGGGGGCGTGTTGTTATTCTCGAATTTTCACTTCCAGGCAACAAACTGCTTCGAGGAATTTATTCGTGGTATTTTCGTAATATCCTGCCAAAAATCGGTCAGTTCTTTGCTCGAAACAAACACGATGCTTACGAATACCTTCCCGAAACGGTTTCTGCTTTTCCTTATGGTCAGCAGTTAGCGACTCTTTTAGAACAGGCTGGTTTGGAAAAAGTAAAATTCATTCCACTTACCTTTGGCATCGCAACTTTGTACATCGGACACAAACCTGAAACAAACAGCGATCAGGAATCGTAACGCCATGTCTGCATCTGATATCGTTGTTGCGATCACCGGAGCAAGCGGCGTTCAATATGGTCGCCGCCTTGTTGATGTTCTGCTGCAAGCCGGGCGGACTGTGCATCTTGTGATCAGTCCCGCTGCAACTCAGGTCTGTTTTGAAGAACTGGGGTTATCAGTCAATCTTGAACAGTTCGAGCCTCAGCACTTTCTAGAAAAAGAACTCGATCCTGCGACACTTGCCCGTCTGAAGTATCATCATTATCAGGACTTCAATGCAGGAATTGCGAGTGGTTCGTTTCGCACGGCTGGCATGGTGATATGCCCCTGTTCGATGGGCACGCTTGGCAGCCTGGCTAACGGCATGTCAACCAACTTAATTCATCGTGTTGCGGATGTGCATTTGAAAGAACGCCGAAAAATTGTCATCGTCCCCCGCGAAACACCACTCAGTAGCATTCAACTGGAAAACATGAAACGGCTCGTCGATGCAGGAGCAGTAATTCTGCCAGCGATGCCCGGCTTTTATCTTCGCCCCGAATCGATTGATGACTTAATTGATTTCATCGTCAGCCGCATCTGTGACCATCTTGATGTCGAGGTCAACCTGACAAAACGCTGGGGAGACCCGACAAGATAATTATTGATCCATTTTGCCGCTTGGGCAGTAACTGTTGACTCGAACAAGTCTGGCCGATTTTCTTTGCAACATAACGGTTTTGCAAGAAAAAAATAAAATTTTCTGAACCAGTTCGATTTTGTAACGTTGTGAGCAGAGGAGGATTACCGTGACTAAAAAAATATTGGCAATTATTGTTGCAGTTATTTTACTGCAAAATGGTATTTTTCACTCGCTGGTTTATGCAGAATCGATCAACACCGAGCCCCACAGAGAGGCGGTGAAAACGGCCCGAACAGAGTTGAAACCCGGGAGCCTGATAATGCACCGGGGCAATTGTCTGAGTGTCAGAATATATACGCGCTCTGCTTACACTCACGTTGCAATTGTGATGCCCGTACAGAAAGGAGAAGGGTGGGTTGTTTATGACAGTGCCCGAAAGCATGGAGTCCGGAAAAGTAACCTGAGTGATTATCTGGAAGAATCTTCTCCCGATAAAATTACATTTCTTCATCCCTGTCAAAATTTAAACAAAAGACAATGCGAGCAACTGCGAGAAAATCTGGAGAAGGAACTTGGCAGACCTTATGCGGTTAAACATCACTTAACGGGGAAGAAATCCAAGGGAGTCCATTGCTCTGAATACGTGACGGAGGCTTTGATTGCTATCGATCTGTTACGTGCCAGGCAACCGTCTCGGGTTTCGCCAGCCAGTCTTCTGGAAGGAATTCTGCAGTACAATGTCTACAAAGCCGGGACTATTCTGAAAGTTGCCACGCCGGATGTTGCTTCCTCTGAAAATACTGGCTGGTGTAGTCGCCTGTGGAGTGATACCAAAACCTGTACTAATAACTGTTACAGGAAGGTGGGAAGACTGGTGTTCTCTGAGGAATAAGATGGCGATCAGGTGGATTCAGTCAGTTTCCTGTCGTATTCCTTAAGCTCTCTGCTGCGTTTCGCAGATGAAATATTACTCTGTTTGTGCCGCCAGCTTTACAATGCGTTGATTGTTGATTTTGATAATTCCAAACTGGTTGTCATTTTGAGCTGAAACATAGAGGTAACCATCTCGGTAGACCAGGTCGTGTGCATTGTCGAATCTTGCCTGCCCTTTGAGTATCATCCTGCGAGTTGGAAACAGTTTGCCTCCGCGGTATTGCGCGATGGAGACGGGGGCGGTTGGTTCAGTGATGTCGATTGCTTCAACACACTCACCACCAGCAACAAATGCTATTTTTCCGGAGATGGTCATACCTGTAGCACTGATATCGCCAACCGGCATGTTGGCAATTTGTCTGATGTTTTGAGGATTTCTGATATCAATAATGCCAAAACGGCTATGTATAAAAGCACCGACGGTAGCAAAGCGATGGTCACTGGTAACTGCAACACGATTCGCACCACTTAAGCTGTCTTGCAGCTTACCGCTCGCATTCAGAACTGCCTCGATGGTCCATTTCTCTATCGGGAGCAGCTGATGTTTCTGTAGATCTGCAACACGGTAGACAGCAAGGCTATTGTGCTGCGAGAATAAATCTGCGGCATTCCCGGCACTGACGACAATGATGCAATCTCCAAACACCGCAATGTCGTGCGGAGAACGTAAACCGCCTCGCTTTTTTGTATCGAGAACACCCTTCAAAATTGGAACCGAAGGCTGACTGATATCAAAGAGAGTGACGTACCCGCTCTTGTTTGCAGTGAAAACATAATTCCCTCGGCGCACCATGCCGTTGATACGGTCGATGCGTGGGCGATCCGAAATGCGATTTACAATCACCGGGTGCTTCGGATCTTTCACTTCAACAGATAGAAAATCACGTGTCCCCAGCAGAAGAATATCGCCTACAGGCAACACGGTTTCTGCATCTTCAAGCTTCGTCAGAGAAGAGAGCAGTTTCGGTTTCGTTGCATCAGAGATATCAATAATGGCCAGCGTGCCTCCCTTTCCTGCAACGTAAGCAGTATTCCCCTGGAGTTCCACGTCATGCGGTCGATTCAAAGCCTGGTCATCACGCAACAGGCCAACCAGTGCAAATGAAGTTTCGCAACCGGGGACTTCGGCGGCCCGAACCTGTTGCCTGGTAAGGTATCCGATCAGCAGAAGAGAGAATAGAAATACTGTGATTTCTTTCTTCGATAGATTATTGCTCTTACACATGGAGTTTTCCGATTTTGAAGCAGGGTGTTTAGATATCCCAAATGTAACTATTAAGCGGAGGGTGGCTGGGGACAGATTGTTATTGGAAATGTTTGAATATCCAGAAAACTTTCGCACAATCTGCCCCCAGAACTGGAAATCTCATTGCATCTGGGGGCAAATTGTCACCAGCCGTATTCTCAATTGCTCACACTACTTTCGACAATTTGTCCCCAGCCACCCATCACTGAATAGTTACTCCCAAG
>WFOZ01000712.1 GCA_015487825.1 Planctomycetaceae bacterium | reverse complement strand
ATTCTGACAAGCCCGGCTCAACGAAGGTTCAACAGGTGTTCAAAAAAAAATCAGTCGTAACTATTCAGTGATGGGTGGCTGGGGACAAATTGTCGGAGGTGTTGCGACCAAATGACGAGACGGCTGGTGACAATTTGCCCCCTGATACAATCAGGTATCCAACCCTGGGGGGCAGATTGTGCGAATGTTTTCCGAACATTCACACCTTGATAATAACAATCTGTCCCCAGCCACCCTCCGCTGAGTAGTTACAATCAGTCTTCATTTCTCGGATGTTTACGATAATTGGGTTTGATTGAAGATTGGGATTATCAATTGAACATTTGGTAACGAAGTTGCCTTTGGGTAGGGGCCGCTATGGTTGAATAGTTAATAATTGGACAGCCTCGGGCGATCACAGTGGAGATTTATTTCTCGCGTCGTTTGAACGGGTAAAACCAGACTCCATAAGGCAGAAAACGCACGGGCAGCGGCTCTGAGAATCGCTGCGGCTGACTCAGTTCCCAAGCATAACAGCCGGAAAGAATATTTGCAGGAACACAGGATGCCTGTTCGTCCTGTGCGGTCGCCTTTCGACATCCAGTGATTTCAACAGAGCCGACAAGTAAACCTGTTGGAAGAAAATCTATCTCCAGCTGATAAGCCCGGACAGCCTGCAATGCAAAATCCTCTCGAGCGTTCTTTTTCGATGAGTAAAGGTAGATTCTGTCGCAAATATTTGTCGGGCGAGAACGGATTTCAAGTGTTTTAATTCCTTGCAGAATCAATTCTGCCCACGGTTGCTTGACTCCCAAAGCAATTCGATCTCGATCTATCTTTTCCATCGGGTCTTTCCTCTACTCACCAGGTTTGCGGACACCGATGGAAAGCAACAGATTGGCCCAAAGTGCCTGGTCGGCTGTCTGTATTGTCAGGACCAGATTTTTTGATGCGACCGCTTCATAAAAATCCCATTTCTGAATCGGTTCCAATTCAACCGGGGAGTTTGCCTGTTTGAGGATTTGTCGAAATTCATCCCAGACTGGTGGATCCCCTTTTCCCGCATAAGGATCATCCTCCGGGATTCCCATCGTGTTGACAAAATCGATGGGGATCGCAGTAAGCAGTGTCTCCAAAACCTGAGAAACAGTCACTAATCCGGGAGCCAGATTTAACGAAACCAGTTCTGCATTTGGGCCTAATGTCGAAGAAGCAGGGTAATTGCCATCGGCGATTAGAATTTGACTATGATGTCCGGCACGACCAATAATTGCGTTGATCTCCGGATGAATCAGTTGATGTTTTAGCATGTTTTATATTCCTAGATTATGTGACTGCTTTTTCGTTTCGAATAGTTGGAACAAAATCGGAGCTGACGATGCTACAATAATTTATCGATTCACCCCTACCGTGGACAAGCCGGAGTCAAATAATAAATTAAACACAGAGACACAGAGGCCACGGAGAAAAAAACTCTCGTAAAGATGTAACAAGCTGGCAGCTCAGTCTCCTTTGATGATTTTCTTTTTTCTTTGCGTCTGGGCGTGAAACTTTTTTGAAATACAAACCGTTATCAAATGACGAAAAATGAGACAGTCGCATTTCTCTGAATGTTGACTGGAGGTCCTTCATTTTCTCTGTGTTTCAATCCCTTTTTTCTTCGTGAATTTTGAGCCTTCGTGGTATAAAATATCCTGCCACTTTAGAGCAGCATTTTGTTGATAAGGTACTACCGTGGGAACAGTTCACGATAGGTTTTGATTGTTTGAGCGGCACACTCAGACGGCGTTGGCATCGGGAATGCCTCTGCGGAAATGTAACCGTTGAAATTGATATCGGTTAATGCTTTAGCAATGGGAGAAAAATCGAGATGGCCGAAGCCGGCTGCCTGGCGGTTGGAATCGACGAAGTGAATATGTCCGCACAATTCTGCTCCTTCCCGAAGCGAGGCAGCTATATCAGACTCCTCGATATTCATATGAAACAGATCGGCGAGTAATACCACATTTTTAATTTTTCGATCCCGCAGAAACTGAGCCGCTTCTGCAAAGAGGTTGAACAGGTTCGTTTCATATCTGTTGAGTGGCTCGTAAATCAGCGGGACATTTTTCTGCGCAGCATAAGCTCCAAGTTCTATCAGTGCTTCTTCCAGACGATCGAGTGCGATCTCTTTTCCCTCTTCAGGATCAAATCGCCCCTGCATCGACCCGATGATGGCAGGAGCGTTGAAATCAGCTCCGAAATCGATGATGTCTCGAATAAATTGTCTGGCTTCCTGTTGTTTCTGTGGAGATGTATCGGTTAATTGCAGTTTATGAATCACCATTCCGGCTCCCGTTCCGACGGCTGCTACCTCCAGGCCGGTCTGGTTGATCAATTCTTGCAACTCGTTTCGATCTACCGTCGAGCCATCAGGTGCGAAAATTTCGATCGCATCATATCCAAGTTCTTTCGCTTCATGAAAAGCTGCTGCCAGATCATCCCAGAAAACAAAAGGACCACCACGTGCCTGTTCAACCAGACTGACAGTTACTGCAAAACGAATCATAATTCTCTTTCATAGCGCGGCGCAACCGCAGTCACTAAATTTATCAGCAAAATGTACGACGGCTTTCCAAATCCGTCGTGGTAATTTGCAACTGGATTTGACGGTTTTGGAAAACCGTCGTACTGAAAAACAGGTTCAATACAACCATTCTCAACTCGTTCTATAAAAACAACTTACAAAATATTTATTCACAGCATTCTTCCAGCATGGCAGGTTTATTCTTACAGCCGTAATCAAAATTGAATCTTGTTTAATATTTGTGTACTCAAACTTATTAATCATCTGTATTACT
>WFOZ01000711.1 GCA_015487825.1 Planctomycetaceae bacterium | reverse complement strand
GTCCTCCTTCCCACGTGTTTTCGTTCGTTTTAGATGATTTTTAGTTCCGGCGTGAAGCAGGAGCTTCATTCCCTTGCGTTCCCAAGGTGGACCTTGGGAACGAGGAAATAACATCAAGGTGTATCACGAGTTACATCAATCCTCAAATAGAACCTGGCGCTGTCCAGCTAAGAACCCGATAATAATAAAGCGAAATAGACGCAGTAATCAATGCCAGATAACATTTTGCCTCTTAAGAACTTCTTTCGTACAATGTTAGCTGCAATTATAGAGAGATCAATCGTGATTTACGACAGGAGGTGCTTCAGGCAAACCAATTAAGATGTATAGACAGCGTACGCTACTGCGTCACTGCTCATTTGGTTCAGCAAGTTTGGAATGATCAATAAAAATGTAAATTGATTTGTGAGAGCCTTCAATATGAAATATATATGCAAAATTGATTTTGTATTTCAAAAAATACTTTACGTCCTCTTTCTCACGGAGTAGGTCAACCGTTCGTTCGGAAAAATCTTGCTGAAATTTATTTTCATCAACATCTTCAAAATTAACACCAGTGACTTCATGATATAATTTAATGGTATCTTTTTCGAAGCGAACTCGAGTTAATGTTGTGTCATCATTGACTTTCCTTGGAAGTCCCGCCTTTATTGATGTGACAGCCTGTTCGATAAATTGATTTCTTTCAGCCTGAACTGAGCGATCTAATTCCATGGTTCCAGAGAAAAAAAGCACCACTGAGAGAACAAGAAATACAATTCCGAGCTTTTTCTTTTTCCCTTGAGTTGGTTTATTGTCTGTGAGAGTTGAGGATTTCCCAATCGGTTTTTCTACTGAAGTAAAGAAATAAATCGACAGAAAAAACAACGCCAAGCTCTCAATTATCCTCAGCATTGAAACCCTCTTCTTTTTATATTACCAGGAACCTTTTTTTGCGTCTTGTGCAGTTTTCTGAGATACCATTTATGTTTCGACCATTAGAATGAACCAGCCGTGCTGAGATTCTTCATGCTACTAACGCCGGACGCCACTGCTGGACAAGCCAGACAGTGGCACCCAATCTGATAGCAATGACGCCTATTTCCGTTAATAATTACGTATTGTTTGACAAAACTCTCACCTGAACAATCAAAGATGTGGGTAACGACAAGGCTAAAGCCCCGGGGCGTCGTTGCCCATTTTTTCTGCGAGTTGAATTTTTGCTTCTCGCCATCTGCGTTTCACTTGTCGAACACTCAGCCCGATTAACTTGGCTGCTTCTTCCTGTGAGAGTTCGTGATACCAGAGCAGATCGAACATCTCTTTACTTTCTTCGGGAAGTGATTCGATCACTCTGTGCATTTCGGTCCACTCTGCAATTTTGCGGGGATTGTTTGTCATCTCGCCTGCATCAAGAGGGGAAGCAGCGAAACTCTCGTTCGGAGACCGAGCCGGCATTGTCGCATGATTCGCACCGGCTCCCATCGGGCCGGAATAATGACGAGCTAAGTCCAACAACGTTTCCCGGATTTTCTTGGCAGCCAAACGGAAGTAATGACGCGCATCATTCAATTCCACATCGTGCAACGCCTCGTACAATTTCAAGGAAGCGTTCTGACAAATATCTTCTGTCTGTTCCCAGCGCCCTACGCCAGGGTACGATTCTTTTATACGATGGGTCAAACGAAGTAAACGGTCGCAAGTCATGTTGAGCAATTCTCCCCGCGCAAGAGAATCGCCTGCATTCAATCGATGAATACACTCCTCAAGACGGACCGTACCGGTTGATTCATCAGACATCGAACACCTTTCAATTTCATACAGCAAATAGTAACCAGTTCGCTCGAAGGTTCTCACACGACCTGAATGGTTACCTAAACAGGATCCACACCAGTATTTACAGGAAATAGATGAATATCCAGCCAGAAACCGGGAATAACTTCCAAGATTGTAGACATTGAGACAGCAGTAAAATCCTCCACATTTTCTATTCTCTATAATCGTTATCACCCGGTCCCCATATCATAGACAAAGTCTCTCAATGGCCCGACGATATAAATCGACTCCCTGTTCAAGCTGAACAATATCGATCCACTCATCATCGGTATGAGCCTGAGCGATATCGCCGGGGCCACAGATGACGATGTTTTTCAGATCAAGAAACATTGCAGCATCCGTTCCGTATGAAACCGTGTGAGATTCTTTGTTGCCCGTCAGTTCCAGCATCTGCTGAATATGTTCTGCTTTGTCATCCACAAAAACGGGAGGAGCCTGGCAGAGAATTTCGAAATCCAATCCGCATTCTCGGGCAACATCACTGGCACGTTTCAGTAAGGCATCGGCTTGCTGATCGGGCATCGGGCGGAAACTGACTGTGCAAACACTTTGCTCCGGCGTGATATTCACTGCTTGTGTAAAATCATTAATTCCGATATTCCAACTAATCCCCGTTGGTGAAAAAGCTTCGTGCTGCCAATCGGCACAAGAGAGTGTCTCGTCATATATCTGCTTCATTTCCTGTAAAAAAGGGATCATTTTCAAGTTCGCATTGATTCCCTCCAGAGTACTCGAATGAGCTGCCCGTCCATGAGAAGTTGCTTTGAATGAATAAATTCCTTTATGGGCATGAATGACCTGCAGCGAAGTTGGTTCGCCAATGATAGTCAACGGCTGTTGCTCACATAACGTACGAAAGATTTTCGAGTGTTGAGCAACTTGTGCTGCTCCCTGATAACCGGTTTCTTCATCGGCAGTACAAATGATTGAAAGTGGAAAACGGAGCTGGCTTATATCGACTGATTCAATCGCTGCCAGAAAGCAGGCCAGTGAGCCTTTCATATCACAACTCCCCCGTCCGTACAGTTTGTGGTCTGCCTGATACAGATCGAAAGGGCCGGATGCCTCGAATGACCAGTCGGATACCGGCACGACATCTGTATGCGCACAATACAACAGACCACCACTCTGGTTCTGCGGGCCCACAGTAGCCAGCAGATTCAATTTTTCGACTCCATCGCGGTCTCGGTAAGCTACCTGCTCACATTTCAGGTTCTTTTGCTCAAGAAACTCGATCACATAATGACTGATCGATCTATTTTCGGTGGAGCTGACAGAGGGGTAACGAACTAAATCGCTGAGAATCTCAATTATTCTTGCTGAAGACACCTATTTCTCCCATTTTTACATTCTGTTCTGTATGAAGGTATCAAATCCGGAATAATCGTCACCTTTTTACATCTGCGGACCAATTTGGCGCAAGTCAATCGACCTGCATAACCGATACCACTGATAAAACCGATTCTATCATAAGGTTCTGCGCGCTTTGTGCATGCAGAATTGTATGAGTTATGTGGAATTTATTCCAATGTCCCAACGCGGCTGGTCTGTTTTGCCAGTCGTCAGAGAATAGTCATTCTTCTGAGTAATGCGAACTTCGCACAGAAAATGACTGTTAGTAATACAGAACTCACTTCAGAGTGGCATCTTACAGATGAATGAACAAATTCACTGCAGCCGGTCCAGGACTAACAGTGCGGGACAGATTGTCTGCGTTTTCGATGAGCATATGCTTGTTGGTGAGCGGAGCATCAGGATTTTCTCGCAAATACAGAAAAAACTTGTTGTCGCCATTGGTTGCGCAGCTTTGTTTTTTCAGTGCTGTATTTCTGTAGAAACGGTTAACGCACAAGCTCCAGCAGGGGTTGTCCAGGCATATGGTGAGTATCCTGCAGGGATTAATCCACGAGGGCAAATTCAACAGGTCCAGTTGCCGGGACGAGCACAATATTATGAATACCTTCCACCTCGGCGAGGATGGGATGATCGCATCGAGTCTCCTCTGGATCGTTTTTTGAAGCAATCGTTTCGCCAGACTTACGGACGAATCGAGTATCTCAACTGGAGCTATTCCGATCCGGGTTCCGGGTTCATCGGTTCTTCGGGCAAGAAATTACGTGACGGCGAAGGCTTCAGTCAGCCTGCATTTATTGATGGTGCCAGATTAACTGATGCCGGCTTGCTGTCTCTACAAAACATCGCCCTGAAGAATGCTGCTGATGGGAAAGTCTTTATCCAGACATGGGAAGCGAATCAGAGAGAGTTGATTGATGCAAATGGGGATGGCATCTTTTACGATGTGATCGATGTGATTAACAACGTAACGGGAGCCCCCGGAGCAGATGGAATTAACGATGATGATAACGACCTGGATATTTTCCCGCGAATTACCAATGCTCAAAAAGAACTGATGCTGACCGGGGCAGGTAATGCCTTGTTTACAACAGGCGATGTGCTCGGATCGGTAACCGGACCGTCTCAAGTTGCAGTCCTCGCTGTCGGGCAGCTGGCCCCCATGCAGGCTATTCAGCTGGATAATAACAACGGTTTTCGAGGAGTTGTAGGAGTCGATCTTACTTTTGGAGCGATCGAAACGGACTTCTTCGTGATGAACAAATCGAAAAGTTCATACCAGTTCGTACCAATTCCATCGGGACTGATCGGTTTCCCCAATGGAGGTATAGGGGCAGGAGTGGATCCTTTGGTCATTCCGGTAACCGTCAACGGTGCGATTGCCCCGGATGTGTTTGATGATGGGGGGAATCTTGTTACCGACTCCAACAACTACTACCTGATCTACAACGATTCATACACCGTCAATTATGAAACAGAGTCATGGGGAGTTTCACAGAGCATGTTCTGGACTCTTCGCGAGCGTCCAGACCGTTTCAAACTCTCTTCTTCTCTCGGATTCCGTTATTTTGACTACCGGGAACAAATGATCCAACGTGGCTCATTCTCTAACGATGCTGCCGTGGCAGACTTCTTTTATAACTCGGAACTGGGCAGCGATTTGAATTCAACGATCGATTCAGTTACCAAGAACCATGTCTATGGCCCAACCGCAGGGGTCCGGGCACGAGTTGGTGACGAACAGTTTTCATTTGGTGTAGATACCAAAGTAATGCTCGGGTTGAATACTTACGAAGCAAAGGTATCGGTTGATGATCTTCTTTTTGTAGGAGATGACAATTTCACTCAGCAAAAAGGAACAGAGTTTTCTCCCGGCTTTGAAATGGTCGCTGATGCCAGAGTTAAGGTTTCAGATCATGTCACACTGACGGTTGGCTACAACTTCCTCTGGTTTGGTGATGTGACACGCCCGGGAGACAATGTGCAATACGACATCAATGCGACACGCGTTCCCAACC
>WFOZ01000710.1 GCA_015487825.1 Planctomycetaceae bacterium | reverse complement strand
CAGCGGGGGAGTGTGGATAGTCTTAAAGTACGAATTCCTTCCCCTTTTAATATCGTCAGTGTCAAAATTCCCACTGTCAAAACAGACCAGAAGTTTCAGTATTCGATTGGGACAGATCGTTCGCTTATTACTCTTATTTTTCAGGAACCGATTGAAAAAAGTGTGCAGATTGACTGGGAGCTAACGGCTCCTGTTCGCAAATTTGAATCGGAATTACTTCTCGATGGATTCGATGTACTGGGGGCAAAAACACAAACAGGAAAAATCGGTGTACTGGAATCAAACGATTGGCGAATTGGGCAGATACCGTCAAAAACAAAAAATATTTATCAGATGAATGTCAGGCAGATTGCACGTGAAGGAGAATATTCACAGGCATATCAATTCTATGGCCAGCCGTGGCAACTCGCCCTGGCGACGCAAAGAACACAGGCAAGATACACTCTTGAAACATTTTACGACCTCCATGCGCAAAGCGATTCCCTCCAGTTAACTGTTGATTTTGAGATTACTCCCAGAAACGGAACGATAGAGCTCGTCCAGCTTCAATGGCCGGAATTTACTTCTGATCAGTGGACGATCGAGGAAATCGTTCAAAGCTCCACCGGTCAATCAATTATCTGGAGTATCGACGGTAGGCTGGAGCTTCCCGATTGGAACAAGAAAGATACAATTCGGCTGGTGGCTTCACGAAAAATTCAGGATAAGCCTGCGGAGATGATCAGAAAAAAAACGAAGCTTCCTTTCTCTCTTCCCCGCATTTCAACAACGGATTCGCGTGCTGGTCAGCAAGTGCTGAGAATTACATCCGTAGCCGGTCCCTATGAACTGATTCTCGATGGGAAAGGTTTCGAAAAACTGACTGCAGAGGCAATTTCTCCCAGCTTGCAAACAAGAAAAATATATGCTCAGGCGGAAGGCGATATTACCCGTCAAAGCTGGTATCACATTTCAAACGTAAATCAGAAAATTTCTTTTGCTTTTTCCGAAATTATCAGAAAAGTTAGCTGCGAATCTGAAATTCAAATTCAGGGAATCAATCTTACATTAAAGAAAGTCAGTTATCGCCAGATATTCAATTATATGATCGCTGAACTTCCTTCGAATCAGTTCATTCTACGTCGTGTGGATTTTGATCATGCAGCTACAGATTCGATACGGGTTTTAGACGAAAATGGTAATCCGCTCGAAACTGAAATATGTACTGACAGATCGTTGCTTTCGTCACGGTTAATGGTAGAAGGTTCTACGGTCACGGATGTAGAAAAGTCTCTTCAGTTACAGCCGGGAGATGCGGCTGTTTCTCCGGAAGATTTTCTGATTATCAAATTACCTCAGCCTGTTCTGGGTCTGTTCAAGCTGACAATCCTGGGAGAATTTCCACTCAAAGCTCTTCCTCAAGCAAGAATATTTGAGGCAACTGCTCCTGTCTATCTTCCGTTACAGGTGGAGGATTTCCAGTTGAAGCTATCAAACAGATCGCCCTATAAAATAGAGCCGCTTCGACGTCATTGGGAACTCCAGCTTTCAGAAGAAATGACCAGTGCAACTCAAATGATCCCGACATGGAAAGGGAACGCTGCCAGTCGACAAATCGATCTGCAGATTGACATGAACCAGAGCAGATTGAATGAGCAGGTTGGAGTTGTTGAAGGGAGAGTTGATACTTGGATTTCGTGGCAGGGAAAAGTTATTAGTGAGCTGGTTTTCGACTTGACCCGTACGCCGCCGGTATTCAGTTTGAAGAATGTGAAAGAGTCCGAGACCATTTCTGTGGATTGTCATTGGATACCATCGCAAGGTTCCAGGACGTACCCTCTGAAAATTGAACCGATCGCAGGAGATCTTTCCTTCCTGCTGCCCGACCAGGCCGTTGGTCAATCCGGCAAACTTATTGTTAAAGTTGTCCAGAATAAAAATGAGCTGAACCTGTTCGGGAAAATAGATCTGATTGTTCCCGATCATTCTTTAGCCAGGCAGATCGCCTGGATTCAATGGCGTGTTCATTTGCCCGATGGGGCTTATCTTTTTTCTCCTCCCGGCAACTTCTCACCGGATTATTCCTGGAAGTGGAAAAACTGGGGATTTCGCAGACTCAACAATTCTTCTGAGATTGCATCGCCCGGAGAGATAACAACATCCATCGTGAATCGTAGCAGGAATTCATACTCATTCACCAGTATTGGCTGGCCTGGTAAAGTAGAATTACGCTGCATTGGTCGCGGTTTGCTGATGGCACTCGGCACTGGAATTCCCTTATTGATAGCGGTCTTCTTCACCGGTAGAAGTCGAGATGATAAGCTGAGAGGTTCTCTGTTAATTTTCGCGATTACTGGTGGCATGGTTGTTTTGTTTCCTGAGCAAATGGCACTGCTTGCACAGCCGGCCCTGATTGGAGTTTTCTTTACAGTACTGGCAACCTGGGTTGCAGGGAAATTACGCTCACATCATGAAGAACCAACTTTAATTATTATTGGTGCTTCACATACACAGGGGGATGAGCAAGTAGCCGAACCGAATATTTCCTTTCATGGAGTCGCTGGAGACGAAATCACTCGCGTACAGCCACCTCCGGTTTCAAGCCTGGGGGCACCTCGGTAATTTGCAAGCAGATCGCTGTGAGATGCTTACCTCTAAAGGTTTCTACTGCTAAATTAGTATGAGATATCGCTTTGTTTTATTACTGACGCTGTTATTAACAACAGTTCTGATTACTGAATCCAATTCGATCAGTTCTATTGTATGCGCGCAGGAATTATCTCAACAGAAATTTCGTAAAATCTATGTTCCGGAAGATCGGCCCGATTCCTGGCCCACCGGAAACTGGCAACCGATCTCATCAAAGAAATATTTCCAGCTTCTGGAAGAGAGTACCGACAGTGCCGAACAGTTGTTGCAGGCAGGTTTGGCAAAAATTCACTACCAGGCGGTTTTTCGTAATGGTCAACTGGTTGAAGGGAAACTGGCAGGTCGTATTCATAATCCGAGGCAATCTGCAAACTGGCAGAATCTGGGACGGACCAATCTTCACCTTCAGTCTCTTAAATGGAAACAGGGGGAAATGAACTGGGGAAATAATCCGGCCGGGGATTTTTTCATTCTTCAACAGCACAATAAAGCAGAAATTGAAGGGAAATGGAGCCTCAATGGTCATGCAACCTCACAGGGTACTCGTTTTAATTTCGCATTCTTTCGAGCGACACAAACAACTCTCCAGTTGACTCTTCCTGCGAATATGCAATTGCAATTAGAGGGGAATACGCAGGTCCCTTTTTTTGCCAAAGAAATTACTCCCAATCTGAGAGAATGGACCATTCATCTCTCTTCGCAATCAACTCTGACCATTTTAGTTAATCCTGTTTCCAGTGCGGCCAGTAACAGTCTGCTGCTTTCCCGGCAGATTCATCTGTTGACACTGGGCGTTTCCAAACAGAAATTTGTGACTGACTTTCAGATAGAAATTCCAGGTCGCAAAGAAGCACAAGTTCGGATTTTTCTCCCGGATGGCTTCAAAACAGAACAGATCGAAATTCAACAGGAGAAAGTCAGCCTTTGGAAAACAATTGCTTCGAGTGATGATAATTCCAAGGGAGTGATCATTCCTGTTTCTGTACGGACAGACCAGCCTCAGGCACCTGTCAGCATCCGGCTTTCCGGTGAACTGGAGCACCTCAGCAATCACCAGTTGACATGTACTTTCCCGAAAATAACAGGCGCTGTTCAGGCAGAGACTCAGGTTACTTTGTCTGTAGAATCTCCTCTGCATACTACGGAGCTTTTCACAAAATCTCTCCAGCAGATTGACGCCCGGGTCGGCCCGGGGGTTCGGGATACATGGACTTATACAGCAACGGGAATTGATCCCGGTATTAGTATTTCAGTTGCAGTGCCTACTCCACGCTTGCAGGCTGATCAGTTGATTTTATGCACAAAACAAGAACATAAGATTACCGAACTGAAACATCTAATGTTCTGGACAACTAATGATGAAGGTTTCTTTACCGGGAAATTCAGGCTACTGCCCGGTTATGAAATACGAGAGGTGCTTGTCTTCTCAGACCTTCAAACTCAGGTCCCGTCCAATTGGAATATCAGAACGGAAAAGGATCGGGAGTTTTTCCTGCTGCATTTACCCAACCAGCT
>WFOZ01000709.1 GCA_015487825.1 Planctomycetaceae bacterium | reverse complement strand
GGCATACCATTCCAGCATTGTGAATTCGGAATTATGAATTATCCCCTGCTCTTGTTTGCGGAATGCTTTGCAAATCTGATAAATCCGATCCGCCCCGCAGGCAAGCAGGCGTTTCATGGCGAATTCAGGTGATGTCTGAAGATATCGATTATCATTGGAATCAGGAGTCGTCACTTTGAAAGGTTCCAGGTATCTATCAACAACCGATTCGCTTGAAAGCAGTGGCGTCTCAACTTCCCAGTATTTTTTCTGGTGGAAAAATGTACGAATTTCTGTCAGGATTTTTGCCCGTTGACGTAACGTTTCAAGTGAAGCTCTTGTGCGAAAATCGTCTTCGTTTGCATGAGGCGATTTCTTTGTCATGTTGAATATCTCAGAACAGGTTCATTTATTTGATTCGCGAACGCTTCGATCAGGCCGTTTTTTTCTGTGGCTGATCTACCTGATACAACCTGATGGTCTGTGGGGCTGCTTCAGCTGCCTGTTCCATTTCCTGCTGCGTACTGATTCGGTTGGCATAAACGTCTCGCAAAAAAGCAGGAAACTTTTCCCATGGTTTGGGGCTTCGGTTCCAGGCGGCTGCAATGCGATTGAAGAAGCCGACTTCGTAGCGGGCTATCATTAATTCGTGGGCGACTGCAATCGGGTCGACATCTTCTTTTGCCCACTGCCTGGGACATAATTTATAGGCAGGGTTCTGTTCTTCGCGACCGTACTGCGGAATGGTGTGCAGAATTGGAAGTTCGTTTTCCACATCGTACTTGGTTGGAAAAACCCGACAGGCGGAAGGGCGGCCCTGGTACATACCACAGCGACTAACGCCAAGAGGTTGTTCTGTAACAGGAGTCCCTTCCTGAAGAAACTGGCAACATTGAGTTCCGGGAAGAGTCTTACTTTCAACCTGCTTTAAACAAATGACAAATGGCGTGGACGGCTCATCCTGGAAATGAAAGTGAGGGGCGTAATTGCCTGCGATTTCCCCCTGCGGATCGGCCCAGCGACAGGCGAATTCCCAAAATGTAAGATTGCTTTCTCGTTCCAGCCGAATTACGTCAGCTCCAATAATTGGTATCGCATAAGAGCGACAACAACCGGCATGGCAATTTTCACACATTCCCATCTGGGGGAGCCTTGTCTAACTGATGGGTAACTGAAAGCAACCGTCAAAATACGAATAATCCGAATATCTTCACACTTCCTGTTATTATCGAACTGAGCAATCGTGAAGTTTAAGGTGATTTGGGCATTGTATTTCAAACGTGATAATGAAAAACTTTTTTAAGAAAATATAAATTTTCTGCCTCTGCTTCTTCACAGATTCCCTGGACTCCTCTTTTTTTCGACAAGCCATTTTAAGGATCGCCTTAACCTCTGAAATAGACAGTGGAAAGGGCATTTTACCTGAAAGGTTTTCGGTAGTTACACGGAAGTGATTTCCCTCACTTGCCCCCAGTCTACGACCGTCCCTGTACAGTATCAGGCCGTGCCAAAAGTATTTTACTGACAATTTATTAACATTGTTTTCCTGACGCTATATCCTATATCTCAAGCACTTAGCGATTTTTCAACAATTTGAATTTATGTCTTGTGCCCTGTTCTGCCGAGACATACCATATTTAGTGTTGACACTCTGTAAACTTCCTTTATATTGGGTCTCTCGCACAACTGACTCACGCGACTCGCAAGACGCCTGCGGTGGGAACAACGATGTGTGATGTTTACGGGCCTGACACAATGCCGCTTGGTTATGAGGCAGCAAGCCTTGTGGAAAGTATGTTTTTCCCAAAGTTTGTACAGTGTTGTTTGAGTTGTTTTTCTGTTGGAGATTGACGGAATGGAATCAGTCGTGCTGAATACCTCTCCAGTCCCATTTTGTAGCAATATCGAATGGGTATTGCATGGTCCCCTTCCCTGGATTCACCAGGGCAATTCTGCCGGGGTCCGCTTTGTTGAATATGGTCAGGGTCGCTTGGACCCATTCTCGAAAAGGTAATCTCTTTTCCCTTCCACTTGCTTTGCAAAGGTGGTTTTTGCGCGCACCTGCGGAATGGGATATGTGGTCATTAGTATATTTTCTGCGTCAGTATGGAAACAATTTATCAGGAGTAAATAGGAATGGCACGCCCTCAAACGGATTGGATTGTTAGAAAACGCGATGGTCGAGTAGTCCCATTTGACTTGGCCCGCATCGGCAAAGCGATGGAGAACTCCTTCCGTGCAGAGTTGAATCTTGCAGACCATCAGCCTCTTGACGAAGAAGTTCTGAATCAGATCAAGCTGATTGCGGCGGGAGTTTCCGAACAGATTGAATCAACCGCTTCGACCAAACAGGGGGTTGATGTTGAGCATGTGCAGGATGCAGTGGAAATGCTGATGATGAAGTACGGGCATTATCGTGTTGCCCGCCGATATATCGTTTATCGGGCAGAACATGCGAAACTGCGTGCTTTGCGGGGAGAAGAGGGGTTTGCAGATGAAGGACCGGAACGAGTTCAGACGCACGTTGAACTCGATGAAGGGACTCGCGTTCCGTTCGATCCGAATCGGATTTCCCAGAAACTGATCGAAGCCTGTCAGGGCCTGGAAGATACCTGTTCTTCTGAAGCATTGATGGAAGAGGTACTTAAATCGATCTACGATGGGATCACCACCAAAGAAATTTACCGGGCAATGATTCTGGCTGCCCGCACGCGTATTGAACGCGACCCCGCCTACGATACCGTCGCTGCCCGGTTAATGTTGAATGTCATTTATCACGATACGCTCGGTTCTGTCCCTCCTGCAAAAAAGTTAGAGCAGGTATATCGCAATCAGTTTGAGCATTACATTATTGACGGAATTACTTCCGAGCGTCTCACTCCGGAGCTGAGAGAATTCAATCTGACCAAGCTGGCTAATGCGATCGATCCAAAGCGGGATGAATTGTTTCAATATCTTGGCGTTCAGACAATTTATGACCGCTATCTCATTCATATTGATGGTCGCAGGATTGAAACGCCTCAGTTCTTCTGGATGCGGGTTGCAATGGGCCTGGCGATTAACGAGGAAGACCAGCGGGAGGAATGGGCAATTCAATTTTATGAAATGCTCTCCACAATGCGGTTTACCTCTGCAACGCCGACGTTGTTCAACTCTGCAACATTGCATCCACAGCTTAGTTCCTGCTATCTCTCGACAGTCGAAGATAATCTGGATCATATCTTCAAGGTTATTTCCGATAACGCAAAGCTTTCCAAATGGGCAGGTGGATTGGGAAATGACTGGACGAACATTCGAGCAACCAACTCGCATATTCATGGTACCAACGGACAATCCCAGGGCGTGATTCCGTTTTTGAAAGTTGTCAACGATACCGCAGTGGCCGTCAATCAGGGGGGCAAACGCAAAGGGGCTGTTTGTGCCTATCTGGAAACCTGGCATCTCGATATCGAAGATTTTCTTGAGTTGCGTAAAAACACAGGGGATGATCGCAGGCGTACTCACGACATGCACACTGCGAACTGGATTCCCGATCTGTTTATGAAACGTGTGCAAAACGGCGAAGACTGGACGCTGTTCAGCCCGGACGATGTTCCCGATCTTCACGATTTAACCGGCAAAGCGTTTGAGGAACGGTATGTCCACTACGAACGACTCGCAGCAGAAGGCGAGTTTGAAATGTCCCGGAAGATCAGTGCGGTCGAACTCTGGCGAAAAATGCTGACTCGACTGTTCGAAACAGGGCATCCCTGGATCACTTGGAAAGACCCTTCCAATATTCGTTCGCCTCAGGATCATTGTGGAGTTGTTCACAGCAGTAACCTTTGCACAGAAATTCTGCTCAATACATCCGAAGACGAAACGGCTGTCTGTAACCTTGGTTCAATCAACCTCAAGAAGCATATTCGAGATGGACAGCTTGACCTGAAAATGCTTGAGGAAACGGTTCGCGTTGCGATGCGAATGCTCGATAACGTCATCGATATTAACTACTACCCGACGCCGGAATCTGCGAATGCCAACCAAAGGCACCGTCCGATTGGTCTTGGCTTGATGGGTTTTCAGGATGCATTACTCTCTCTCAGTCTGAGTTATACCAGCGACGAAGCGGTTGAATTTGCAGACCGCAGTATGGAAGCGATTTCCTACTTCGCAATTCTTGCCTCTTCTGAGTTAGCTGCCGAGCGAGGACGTTATTCCAGTTATGAAGGTTCGAAATGGGATCGTGGCCTGCTTCCGATCGATACCATTGCGCTGCTCGAACAGGAACGTGGGCAGGCACTCGAAATGGATCGCACAACCACGATGGATTGGGATAAAGTTCGTAAATCGATCAGCGAAAACGGCATGCGTCACAGTAACTGCATGGCAATTGCACCGACTGCGACAATCTCAACAATCATCGGCGTCTCGCAATCTATCGAGCCAAGTTACAAACATCTGTATGTAAAAAGTAATCTCTCAGGTGAATTCACCCAGGTGAATCGGTTACTTGTCGATGAACTGAAAAGCCAGAACCTCTGGGATGCAGACATGCTCGGTGCCCTGAAGTATTACGATGGCTCGCTGGCTGAAATCGACCGGGTTCCAGCTGATATCAAAGAACGGTACAAAACTGCTTTTGAAGTTGATGCTCACTGGTTACTCGAATGTGCGTCGCGGCGTCAGAAATGGATCGATATGGGGCAATCATTAAACTTATACATGCACGCTCCCAGCGGTCCGAAACTACACGACATGTATATGGAATCCTGGAAAAAAGGTCTCAAAACGACTTACTACCTCCGCAGTCTGGCTGCAACACAGGTGGAAAAATCAACGGTTGATATCAACAAGTTTGGCATCCAGCCCCGCTGGATGAAAAACAAAAGTGCTTCCGGAGATATCCGCCTGGATCGCCCTCACGATGAACTGGAAACAACAGAAATCCCAGCCACCATGGTCGGACAAACCTGCGACCCAGACAACCCGGACTGCGAAGCGTGTCAGTAGGATAGGCGTTAGGAAGATTAGGATGAACCACAGAGACACAGAGGACACGGAGAGCATTACGTATCACGTTGTTGAGCCTGTCAGATGCCTGATTGTTGGATTAGGGGCTATGATCAGACAGGCGAAACAGTGTGGTGGTATCAAAAAATACGGACACCTCCCTTTTAATCTGTGCGGCATTCCGATGCTTTCAGCAATTTATGAGGGAATGATCAAGGACATTGTTACTACCAAATTTAAATCCGAACATGGCAATTCTCTCTCCCCCAAATATGTAGATTACTTTTGCAGGCAAGCGGAGCATCGCGGCGGCTTGGATGCTCTGAAGAAGTTGTATCAACTATTGTTCGATAGTAAGTTGTTCACTGTTTTGGACAACTCGGATAAGACGAATGTATGCTGCTCTCTGAAGGCAATGAACGCTTTGCGGAATATATTTGCACATGGAGTCGCCCTGGCTTTTCCTGAAGAAGAGATTCCAGACGGCGTTGAGGGAGGGTTTGTGAAGGAGTGGCAAATACAGCTAAAAGGAAGCGTAAGTAATTATTTCGAGGGCAAGTACAACTCAAGCAATGTTATTAATGTCCTGAAGGGAAATGACGTTCTGGAAAGTTTCGTTGATCAACTAAAAATTTTAGCAAAAGCTCTTCAAGAAGAGCATAAAGACCTTGGTGTCCAAAGCCTAGGCCTGATTCTTAATTACAAGTACGGTTATTCAAATTCTCTGTGACCTCTGTGTCTCCGTGGTTAAACAAATTTTCGGTTTCCCCAATGAGCAATCCATTAAACGAAATCACAGAGCAAATTATTGGTGCATCCATTGAAGTCCATAAGGCATTAGGACCGGGATTACTTGAATCTGCTTATGAACAATGTTTATGCAGAGAATTAAGTCTTCGAAAGATTGAGTTTAATAATCAGGTTGAACTGCCTGTTGAATACAAAGGAATTAAATTAGATATTGGC
>WFOZ01000708.1 GCA_015487825.1 Planctomycetaceae bacterium | reverse complement strand
GTTGAATTCAACGAGAAAAAGAATATTACCTGGAAAACGGAAATCCCCGGTCAGGGTTGGTCATCACCTGTCATTTATGAGGATCAAATCTGGGTAACATCCGCCGTTAAAACCAACAATTTTGGCGACGAGCTTTCTTTACAGGCTATCGGAATTGATTTGCAAAGCGGGCGGATTTTGCATCAGATCGAACTGTTCAGCCTTCCGTTTCCGAAAAAAATTCACGAAGATAACAGCTACGCATCACCCACACCGGTAATTGATGAGCAAGCTGTTTACTGTCATTTCGGAACTTTTGGTACTGCTGCAGTTTCCCGTAAAACAGGGGAAATTCTCTGGAAAAACAATGAATTAAAGATCGACCATCAGGGAGGGCCGGGAAGTTCGCCCATAGGATATAAAGATTTTCTGATTGTGACCTGCGATGGAGCCGATGTTCAATACGTAGCTGCGCTGGCAAAGAAAACCGGAAAAATTATCTGGAAGCAAAAACGAACCGCAGCGCTGAGAGAAAACCCGATCACGCATCGCGCGTTCGCAACGCCGTTACTCTGGAAGCGACCGGTTCAGGATTTGTTGATCAGCCCCGGTCCCGATCAGGCTCATGCGTACGATCCGCTTACGGGCAAAGAACAGTGGCACGTTCGATACATCGGCTTTTCGAATGTTCCTGCCCCGGTGAGTGATGAAAACCAGGTTTATATCTGCACCGGATTTTTTGAACCTGTCCTGGCTGCAGTTCGTCCCGACGGAAAGGGCGATGTCACAGAGTCGCACGTCAGTTGGACCTACCGCAGAAGTGTCTCAACTGTTCCATCACCTATTGTTGTAAAAGATCGACTTTATACCGTCAACGAGGGAGGAATTTTAACCGCACTGGATTGTAAAACGGGAAAAATAAAACGCAAACGGCGAGTGACAGGAACATATTCCGCTTCGCCGGTTCTGGTGAATAACCTGTTATATTTTTGCAGTGAAGAAGGTAAAGTAACTGTTTTGGAGCCAAACGACAAATTGGATATTGTCAAGGTGAATCGCCTGCTCGGGTTGATAAAAGCATCGCCGGCTATCTCTGGAAATGCAATGTATATTCGATCCGATTCGCATCTTTATCGTATTGAACAGTAACTACTCAGCGTTGGCGCAGGGGCCGCTACCCGCGGACCACGATGGGAAGTGGATCCTCCTATTTCTGCGGTGGTCCGCAATAGCGGACCCTACAAGCACCCTGAATTTCTGCAATAACCAAACATCGCTGAATAGTTACATTGAACATACTGCTTAGAAATAAGAGGCCGGGAGTGTGGTCTGCTAAAATCAATTAACAGCCTATATCTTACTGTTGCAGGGACTGTCCCGATTGTCAGAAAAACATCATCAGAGAAAATACGACAGCGATAACTCCGGCCATTGCCAACAGAACCCAGAACGGGCTCCATTCATCGAGTGCGCCGCCGAAACTCCACCAGCCGCGACTGTAACCATGATGGATGTAGTCGCCACAATGCGGGCAGGCCTCGGCATCTTCGTAGATATCTGCCCCGCACGAGGGACACGGGATCGTTTCCGATTCATCATCGTCATCGTAGTCATCATCAAAATCATCATCGTCGAAATCGTCGTCATCCCAGTCGCTCTCTTCGTAATCCATGATTCTTTCTGCTATTATCCCAGCTGAATGTTTGATGAAATCGAATTGCTCAGTTGGTCTGTATTATATCTATTTGAAAGAAACTCGTCATGCCTGTTATTACGATTCAAGACGAATCCTGTGCCAGCGAGGCCAGAATTTTGCCCGAAGTTGGTTTTAACCTGTTTCATTTTTCAACCAGAGTCGCTGGTCAATTAGTGGATGTGATTGAAGCAGATGCTGATTTTGAGTTGGGGAAAACCAGCCCTAGTCGCTGCGGGATACCGATCCTGTTCCCGTTTCCAAACAGGATCGATCAGGGACAATATACCTGGGAGGGAAAAAAGTACACTATTCCCCAGTCAAAAAATGGAGATCATGCCATTCACGGGTTTTGCCTCGACCGTCCCTGGCGGGTGATTGAGCAGGGAGATAATTTTGTGACAGGAGAGTTTCAACTCAGTAAGGATGCTGCGGATCGTCTGGAATTCTGGCCGGCTGATTTTATTATTCAGTGCACTTATCTTCTGAAAGGCTCGACGCTGAAGTCACGTTTCACGTTTATCAATCCGGATTCAAAACCTCTCCCCTGGGGATTTGGGACGCATGCTTACTTCAAAATCCCGTTAACTCAAAACAGTTCTCGAGAACACGCAGTAGTTTATGTGCCTGCTTATCGACAATGGCCCATTGAAAACTTCATTCCAACCGGAGAAACCATTCCCGTCCCCGAACATGCCGACTTAACCAAAGGACGGTATTTCACGACATTGAAAATAGATGATGTTCTGACTGATGTTCGGGCGGGAGAAGATTCTCTGGATTGCACAATTGTTGATGAGGCTGCAGGAATTGAAATGGTTCAGGCTTGCGATAAGCGATTTCGTGAACTGGTTGTTTACAAGCCCGCTGACCGTGATGCGATTTGCATGGAACCATATACATGTCCGACCGATGCGATCAACCTAGAGGCTAAAGGTATCTCCTGCGGTTGGGAAACGCTTGCCCCTGGAGAATCAGTAAATACCTGGATTGACATGAGAGTTAATCCCATAATCGCCTGAGCTGACGTTGCTGAAACCAGGCAGGGATTTGAACCATGAATGAAGATATTCAGGCAAAGGGGAACAGATGCAGGTATTTCCATATCGACGATTTGCTGCAGCATTTGCGCTACTGGTTCTGGCAATGCCCCGGGAGTCAACATTTGCAGCAACCTATTATTCTGACCCGATAAAAGGAGAAGCTGAAAATGATGGCAGTCAGTCGACTCCGTGGCCTTCGCTGCAGCGAGTGATAGAAACCGGATTGCTTCAACAATTGCAACCGGGAGATACGCTCCTGCTTCGCACGGGATATCATGGCCTGGCGCGGTTTTCAGGGGAAAATGTACGAGTTATCACAATCGCAGCAGAGCAGGGGCAGATGCCGTTGTTGGGCAGACTCGAAGTACGATCAGGCTCGAAGTGGACTATTCGCAGTTTGAGTATCAGTCCTGAACATGGAGATATTTCTTACGCAGGCCCGATTGTTTCACTTGGAGAATTCGGCCCCTCCAGTGATCTCCTGATAGAAGACTGTTACGTTTTCGGTTCTTCTCACCCCGAAAAACTTGCAGCCGCACAATGGATTGCGTTGAATAATGGAATATACCTCGGGAGAAACGGAACACGGCTTGTTTCTCGCAATAATTTTCTGTTTAACACACGCCATGCGATCCAGTCTGCCGCCACAGAATCGCTGATTGAAGGTTGTATCGTCGAGAATTTTTCGGGGGATGGGCTGCGGTTATTGAGAGATCGCTGTGTTGCTCGCTGGAATGTCGTTCGGAACAGCTATTGCGACGAGAAGCACGATGGCGATCAGAATCATGATGATTTGCTTCAATGTTTTTTGTTTGGTAAAGGTTCGGGCGTGATACGGAATATCACGATCACAGAGAACCTTCTCATCAGCCACTCCAGCCCCAGCCAACCGCTCCCCGGGCAGGCGCAGGGGATAGGGATTTTTGATGGGCCGGTTGTTAATTTTACCGTGACAGATAATGTGATTTCAGTTGACCATTGGCACGGCTTAACATTGACT
>WFOZ01000707.1 GCA_015487825.1 Planctomycetaceae bacterium | reverse complement strand
TGGCGGCACCCAACCACTAAAAGTGGTCGGGCTACCCTGATTGCCATTAAACGAATAATTGTCTCTTCTTTCGTGGTTTTAATCCCTGTTTGGTTCCGGCTACGCCGGGTTAGGGCTCTACACCCCGTTATCAGCTCTGCATTTTCAATAGAACGGAAAACCTGTGTCTGTTCATCAATACCTGCCGCGTCCTTGCTCTCGTCGTGAATTGCTCGCACAAGCTGCCAATGGTTTTGGGGCCGTTGCCCTGGCATCGCTGATTAACGATCCTGCTTACGGTGCTGCCGGGATGACCCCTGCAACTGCGATTGATGCAATGGCTCCCAAGAAGCCGCATCATCGACCTCGTGCCAAAAGTGTCATTTTTCTTTACATGGATGGCGGACCATCTCAGGTTGATACCTTTGACCCCAAGCCACAATTGATTAAAGAACATGGCCAGCCGATCAAGGCGAAGTTGCAGGCAACGCAATTCGACAACATCGGTAAAGTTCTCAAATCTCCCTGGAAGTTTCAGCAGTACGGCGAATCGGGGATTCCGGTCAGCGATCTGTTTCCACAAACCGCAAAACATGTCGATGATATGTGCATCATCCGTTCGATGACTGCAACCTTTCCGGAACATACCAATGCCAATTATTTTCTGCATACCGGATTTGGCCTGCAGGGTCGTCCCAGCATGGGGGCGTGGACCGGGTACGGGCTGGGGACAGAATGCAGAGATCTGCCCGGCTTCATCGTCCTCAACGGCGGTTTGATTCCACCGGGCGGCATCGATTGTTTCCACAACGGTTTTTTACCCGCCAGTTATCAGGGATCGATTTTCAAAAATGGTGGCGAACCGGTTGCAGATCTGAAACGGCAGGAACGTTCTGCCAGTCTTCAAAATCGTAAAATGGATCTGCTTCGGCAACTTGACCGGGAAGTGATTCAATCAACCGGGGCGCACGATGCGATAGAAGCATCGATCTCCAATTACGAACTCGCCTACCGCATGCAAACTTCCATTCCCGATTTAATGGATATCTCCGAAGAATCTCGAGCCACTCAGGAATTGTATGGAATGTTCGCCAAATTCCCGCAGACAAAAACTTACGCCCATCAATGTCTTGTGGCTCGCAGGCTTGTCGAACGTGGCGTTCGATTTATTGAACTGACCTGCCCGTCAGTGAAGGGAGACCGCTGGGATCAGCATTCCAACCTGAAAGATGGGCACGAAAAGAATTCACTCGCTGTCGATCAACCAATTGCAGGGCTGTTGACCGATTTGAAAAATCGTGGTCTGCTGGATGAAACGCTCGTTATCTGGGCAGGCGAATTCGGTCGCACGCCGATGGCTCAAGGGACAAACGGACGCGATCACAACCCGTCCGGCTTCACCGTCTGGATGGCAGGTGGCGGCATCAAAGGGGGAACCATTTACGGCGCAACAGACGACTACGGCTATACCGCAATCGAAAATAAACTGCAAATTCACGATATGCACGCGACCATGCTTTATCTGCTGGGTATCGATCACGAACGCCTAACATTCCGCCACAGCAGTAGAGACATGCGACTTACCGATGTGCATGGAAAAGTAGTCCACGAAATTATCGCGTAGCAGCTTTTTCGGCAGCAGCAGGCAGTGTTGGCAGGTCGGAACTGGAGCTGACTTTTTCAGGTTTGTCCTGCTCATCGACTGGCTTCGGCAATTCGATTGCTACAGAATCTTCTGATTTGCGAGATGGCTCATTTGCATACACGTTGCCCGATCTGCTGCGGCTTCTTGCCTGCATGACGGAGCCATGCGGATGCGATCCGTTGAAGAATACATACGGAGCAATCAGCTTTGCCAGTTCCGGACGTCCATAATAATTCGGCCAGGAATGACGAAAACCAATCACATCTGTTGCATCCAGTTCATGCACTTTACACGACTGATTGCCCAGTTGTCTTTTGTCGAAGCGTGTCATTCCCGTTTTTGCCAATGCACGTCCGTAAGAAGGAGTGACAAACGGATAAGCCGTTAATGCTAAATCGCGATGGTTCAAAATGTTCAACATGGAATCAACCTGAGTGAGCGCCTTGCCGTACCTGTTGTTCGGATTCATCCAGGCATGATTGATTGCCGCTGCCGCAAAGACGACTCGAATGGAGCGACTTCTGTTTCGGGTTCCCTTGTAAACACCATAAATTTGCCCGCCACCACGATAATGCAAACAGGCCGCAATGGTTCGTGTCCCATGACTGTGACCAACAAGACTGACCGGAGTATGTCCGGGAATTCGATCAATCAGATGAGCCAGATAGATTCCGTTTTGTGTTGCAACAATCCCACTACGCGTGACATCAATCGTGGGCAGCCCGGTATGATTTTCATCACCGGGCCAGATCAGAAAAACGACATTTAACGGGCAGCCCGGCGAACCTTTTTTGATCCAGCCATACGTGTTATTGGCATCTTTGATCGCGACATCAACACCGACATAACTTCCATGGATAAAAAAACAGGTGGGAGCTGAAGGATTTAATGATTGCTGCATCTGTGAGCAGGTGCCCCGCCTCATTTTTCCACAAACCGGCTTGAAATAGTACTTGAAGTTCAGGCACTTCGGGTTTGACCCCGGCATCTGCGGCATCGAGTAGGTGCTTACAATCCAATAACCGGCCTCGGCCCGGCAGGCATTTTCTTTTCCGGAAACGGAATCAATCAGAAACACTCCACAGTAAGCAAATACCACTAACAGGGATGTTTTAAGTGCTGTTCTAAACATAAGTAAATAATCTGTGTTGAAGAAATCATTAACAAACGGTGATAGAATCAGCGCGAATCTACGGCCCACACTGCAACCAATCGTAACAGAATCTTCTTTTTCATCGGCGTTTCGTCAATTGGAAAAAAGCCGAAGTTCGCGGTAGCGTCAAGATATTCACCAGCAATAGTCTATTTGTAGACATCACTGAAGAGAGAAAGCTTATTACGATCGTAACGGTTATAGCGACCAGGGAATATGCGGGGGCTGTCCGGCGTCCATTTTTAAGAAGCCGTTTCCGCTGAAGAATGTTGATCCCTGTTGGTTTCAGGCTGACTGCTGGTATAATGCGAATCCATTTCCTGAAAAACCTGATACGACCGAGACAGCCTGATGGCCCAGCACCGCTGCTTCATTCCTAATAGAATTCAGTTAGAATATTGCGTCAGACGCAAAGAACTTGACCATTAGTAGTACAAATATCGTGAATCTTTCAACTGTTGTAACAACTCTGACTTTGTTGTACTGGGGAATCCTGTTTACGTTAACGCACATTCCGGTAACACAGGTACCTCAGACAGGTGCTTCCGATAAAATGCTGCACCTGATCGCTTACACAATACTCTCGTTTATGGTCAACTCACAATTACTTGTAACCAGACGCTGGAATCGCACTTCTGTTCTGCTGGCCATTGTTGTGTTAACTTTGTTTGCAGGCTTCGACGAACTGACACAACTTCTCGTGGGCCGCTCCGCAGAGTGGAAAGACTGGCAGGCGGATCTGATCGGTATTCTCACAGGCACCACTGTCTGTGCCATTTTGATCTTCCTGTTTCGACGCCATCCTCTTTTGCAGGCGTTACTTAAATCAAGCTCTCGGGAACAATCAATAAAATGAAACTGGCTGGACAGCGCCAGGTTCAAGCGAAACAAGTTGTGGCAAATGGCTGCCTGAGTATCCTCTATTTTGACATTGAAGCGTAACTTGTTTGTACAAAATGGGTTACAGGATATTTTACCGTAAACCTGGCGTTGTGCAGGGACTTTTGTAAATTTCCTCGTTCCCAAGGTCCACCTTGGGAACGCAAGGGACTGAAGCTCCTGCTTCACGTCGGAACTAAAAATCATCTAAAACGAACGAAAACACGTGGGAAGGAGGACCTTCCCAGCCGTGCGTTCCCAAGCAGGAGCTTGGGAACGAGTTGAAAGATTTTGAGG
>WFOZ01000706.1 GCA_015487825.1 Planctomycetaceae bacterium | reverse complement strand
GTTTTCCGGAAGCAACCATTATCGCCGTTGAACCGGACACCGCTGATGATTTCGCACGTTCACTGAAAGCGGGAAAAAGAACAAGCCTGGAACATCCCACGAGTATTTGTGATGGACTGCTTTCCTACGATGTCGGCGAACATAACTGGCCGATCCTTAAAAAGCATATATCAAAAGCAGTAACAGTTCCCGATCTGCAAACCCGGGTGGCGATGAGATGGCTTTATCAGAATCACGGTTTACGAGCCGAGCCATCCGGTGCGATTTCTCTCGCTGCAGCGCTTACCGGAAAAGTAAACTTGGAAGGTGAAGGCGATATTGTTCTGGTCATCAGTGGTCGCAATGTTGACGAAAATCAATTTCAGCAATGGATCAGCGATCTCCCCGAATAACCTGAAAACCGGATAGTTCAGTACAACGCTTTTCCTGCATCCAGCCTTTTTTATGCAATATATATTTGATAAGAACTTCAAGAGTAACTAGAATGAATTTCCAGCCTGCCGGGAGTTGAGCCTGGCTACCCCCTTCATTGAGATTGGAGGATTGGCGTTGTACCTGAAACCGTTTTTGTTTTCTCTTCGGGATGAACTGTCAATTTGGTCCGATTGTCGCCTACTGTCAACAGATTATTCAATCCTGCTTGAGATTGCTCTTACGGTTGAGGTTTAATTCCATAAAATTGGGTTTCATCCTGTAGGGTGCGTCGTGACGCACCTTCTTAGGGAGCTGGTAGGGTTTGTGCGTTATGCACCCTCTGCTCTCTAATATTCCTTGAATCATAAGGATTTCGAGCATGCTGACATTTGAAGGGAAAGGGAAGTCGCATCAATGTGATGGGGCGACACGACGTGATTTCTTGCAGGTCGGGACTTTGGGCGCGGTCGGGTTCACGCTTGCAGATTGTCTCGCGGCGGAAGCGGCGATGAACAAGAAGAATGATGATCGCGCCTGCATCATGATTTTTAATCTGGGGGCACCGAGCCATATCGATCTGTTCGATATGAAGCCCGAAGCTGCTGCCGAGGTGCGCGGACCATTCAAACCGATTGATACCGCTTCTCCTGAAATTCAGATTTCCGAATTGCTGCCGTTGCATGCGAAGAATGCGGACAAGTTTTCGATCGTGCGATCCGCACATCATAAAGGAGCCGCGGTTCACGATTCCGGCTGGCAGATGATGCAGACCGGGCGCCAGTTTACGGGCGGCGTGAACTCTCCACACGCCGGCTCAGCGGTCAGTTACCTTAAAGGCAGAAGGACTGATCTGCCACCTTTTGTCGTTCTTCCCGAATTAATGGGACGTGGCGGCGGCGGACTTCCCAACGGTCAGGCAGCTGGCTTTCTGGGGAAATCGCATGATCCGTTTGTGCTCAACGCGAACCCGGCTGAAAAGAATTTTCAGGTCCCTGATTTATTACCGCCTAAAGAAATCAGTTCGGTTCGATTAAACCGTAGAAAAAAAATGCGGGAAATTGTCGATGAAACGATCAGCGTCTTCGAAGCTTCCGAAAATGCTGCTTTGCTGGACGATAATTTCGCTTCTGCGTTTCGTCTGATGACCAGTAAACAGGCACGCGAAGCGTTCGACCTTTCCAAAGAGCCGGTGAAAGTGCGCGAACGATACGGCATGAATCGATTCGGGCAATGTTGTTTGCTTTCCCGGCGACTGGTCGAAGCAGGCGTGCGGTTCGTGACAATCAACACGTTCTTAACCGTTTTTAATGAAGTCACCTGGGATATTCATGGTTCCAAACCTTTCACTTCTGTTGAAGGGATGCAGGCGAAAATCTGCCCGATGTACGATCAGGCGTATTCCGCATTAATTGAAGATTTGGCTGAGCGTGGAATGTTGGATGCAACAATGGTTTGCAATCTGGCGGAATTCGGTCGAACGCCACGAGTGAATCCAGCCGGTGGGCGGGATCACTGGCCGCAATGTTTCAGCGTCTACTTTGCAGGGGGCGGAGTGAAAGGCGGACAGGTCGTTGGAGCCAGCGATCCAATCGGTGGTGTCCCGGCAGATCGACCGGTAGAACCAGCCGACATCGTCGCAACAATCTTCCGCAGCCTCGGCTTCGATCACCAGACAATCCTGCCTGGTCCCGGCGGAAGACCTTATCCGCTGGTCGATAACGGACATCATCCTATTCACGAACTGTTTTGACAAACAGTAGATTTCACTTGATCTCTATCGTTTGTAGCAAACCAGCCAGAATATTTTCAGGCGAGCTGGGAGTTAACACTCCCGGCTTACCGAAAAGTGGTTCCGGCTACATCTGGTTTAAAAAAGACTACTCGAAACGTTTCCTGCGGAAGCACGCTAAAACATGAACTCCAATAAACCTCATGCAGATCGCTGAACAGTTATCATGAAACAGATTAAATATACCGTTCTTACTTTAGTGGTAATCACTCTACTGAATTGCGTTGTGGAAGCGGAAGTTGTTCTGCTGCCCTCATCGGTGAAATTGAGCGGTTCCGTTGCTTCACAGCAATTACTCGTTCAGAAAATTGTCGCTCACGACAAAGGGAAAGAAACCGGTGCGCAGATTTCAGATGGAGTTCAATGGAAATCGGAGAACCCAAAAATCGTAGAGGTTTCTACCAGCGGTTTGCTCACTGCGAAATCGAATGGTGAAACAAAAATTATTGTCCAGGTTGGAAATGAAACTGCGACAGTTACCGTAAAAGTAGCCCAGATCGAAAAACAATCTGGTCTTTCTTTCCGTCACGATGTGTTGCCCATCTTGAGTAAAGCGGGATGCAATTCCGGGGCTTGTCACGGAGCATTGGCAGGAAAGGGAGGATTTCGGTTATCGCTGCGCGGCTACGATCACGATGCAGATCACTTCAATATCGTGAAACAGGATCGAGGTAGACGCATTGAATTTGCCGACCCGGGCCGCAGCCTCATCTTGGCGAAACCTTCAGGCGGGATGCCTCATAAAGGAGGGATTCGATTTGAAACCGATTCGCCTGAATATCAACTTCTCGCCCGCTGGATTTCCACGGGAGCAATCGGCCCGCAGGTAACCGATCCGGAAGTTAATTCGATCCGTATTTTTCCGAAACGTTCGATTCAGCAAAGAGGCAAAACGCAACAGATGATTGTGCAGGCTCACTTTTCCGATGCTCGCCTGCTCGATGCCACAAAGCACGTCAAATGGCTTTCCACGAATGAAGCGGTCTGCACGGTTGATGAAGCTGGAAAGGTAAACATTATCGGTTCGGGAGAAGGAGCGATCGTCGCGTGGTATTCAAGTAAAATCGCGATTGCCCGCATCACGGTCCCTTATCCGGTGATCGATCCGGGAAAAGAAACTGCGAATCTGGTGGAGACCCGCAAACCGCGCGGCTTCATTGATGAAATGATCGATCATCAATTGAAGCGACTCAACCTGCCAGCTTCAGGAGCCTGTTCCGATCAGGTTTTTGTTCGTCGAGTTTATATCGATACCGTTGGCCGTTTGCCTGAGGAGTCGGAAGTTCGACAATTTATGACGGACACGCGAAAAGAGAAACGGGATCTGCTGATTGATCAATTATTAGGCAGTGACGATTTTGTCGATTACTGGAGCTATCAGTTTTCAGACGTCCTGATGATCAACGGCACGCTGCTTCGACCTAAAGCAATCAAAGCGTATTACGAATGGCTGCACGGTCACCTGAAAAAGAATACGCCCTGGGACAAGATGGTTCGCGAAATAATTACCGCTACGGGGAACAGTTACGAAAACGGCGCGACCAACTTTTACGCATTGAATCAAACGCCGGAGGATATGACCGAGAATGTCTGTCAGGCGTTTCTGGGGCTTTCGATCGGTTGTGCGAAATGTCATAATCACCCGCTTGAAAAATGGACGAACGATCAATATTACGGCATGGCGAATCTGTTCGCGCGAGTTAAAGCCAAAGGCTGGGGGGGTGAAACTCGCAATGGTGATGGGCTTCGTACATTGTACGTTTCTGAAGTGGGCGATATCGTTCAACCACGCACCGGCAAACCGCAACCGCCTGCCCCGCTCGATCAGAAACCGCTCGCGTTGGAGGATCCGAATGACCGACGAATTGCACTGGCGAACTGGCTTACCTCGCCGAATAATCCGTACTTCGCCCGTTCAATTGCCAATCGGATCTGGGCAAAATATTTTGGCGTCGGATTGGTCGAAGCTGTTGATGACATGCGAGTTTCCAACCCCGCTTCCAACGAAGAATTGTTGCAGGCGTGTGCGGATTATCTCATCAAACAGAAATTCGATTTGAAATTGCTGATGAAAGAAATCCTGCAATCCAACGCCTATCAGCGAACCAGTCAGCCAATGTCCGGCAATGCAAATGAGAAGCGTTTCTATTCGCGGTATTACCCAAAACGAATGATGGCAGAAGTTCTGCACGATGCGATTGTGCAAGTGACACAGGTCCCCACGAAATTTGAGTTCATCGCTTACCCCGGTGCGGATCGACAAAAAACAGACTTCTACCCCATCGGCACCCGGGCGGTTCAACTATACGATTCTGCGGTTGAAAACTATTTTCTTTCTTCGTTTGGGAGAAACCCGAGAAACATCGTCTGCGAATGTGAACGCTCCAACGAGCCAAGCACGGTGCAGGTGCTGCATATTTCGAATGGTAAAACGATCAATGAAAAATTGAGGAATGAGAAAAGCCGCGCCAGTCAACTGACTCAATTACGAAAACAGGGAATGTCGGATGCCACGCTGATCGATCAGATTTACCTCTGCTCTCTGGCACGATTTCCGACAAGCAAAGAACGGGAACAACTCCTCAAAATGCTTCCCGACATCGGCACGGGAGACGAACAGGCAGTGATCGAAGACATCTTCTGGGCCGTTATGAGTACAAAAGAATTTCTGTTTAACCATTAATTCGTAGCTCAGGCATTGCTTCGGCGAGAAAGTGTGTTTCAACGCAGCCTATAATTTTACATTTTATTAATTGATAACAACCCATGCTAAAATGCAATCGCATACCTGATTACTTTATTCCTGCATTACTACTTATTCTGATGCAACCTGTCGTTGCCCCGGTTCTGTCAGCGGAAGAGGTAACGGTCGATTACCAGAAAAATATCCAGCCGATTCTGAATAAATATTGCTCCGGTTGCCATAGCGATGTTGATAAAGAAGGTGGGTTTTCGACTGAGAGTTATCAGGCGTTGCAAGCCGGGATTGAAGGAAAACCGGTGGTGCTTTCCGGTGATACCGCGGGGAGTTTGTTGTTGCGTGTGTTGGATAAAAATGCAGAAACAGTCATGCCTCCTGAAGATGAGCCGCAGCCGAGCCAACAGGATATCGAACTGCTACATGCCTGGGTGAAAGCGGGAGCGGTCGGACCGAAAGGGATGCAGCCGAATCGGCTCGCGTTGAATGTCCCCAGGCTTTCCCCCTACCGCGATAAAAAACCGATCACTGCGATTGATTGTTCACCACACGGGCTGGTTGCCATCGGGCGTTTTGAAGAAGTGACGATCTTCAAGCCGGAAACGAAAGCAACGGTTGCTGTAAATGCAGTTTCGTTGAACACTCCTCTGTTTAGCATCAATAACCTGCCGGGCAAAGTGAACGGGCTCAGTTTTTCATCCGATGGAAAACGTCTCGCGATTGCATCCGGCGTGAGTGGTCGTGGAGGGCTGATTTCGATTTTCAATTTGAACAGCGGAAAAACAGAGCGAAGTTTTGCCGGGCACCGCGATTTAATTTACGATATCGAATTTTCCCCCTCGAGTGATCAGTTGGCAACATGCAGTTACGATAAATCGATCATCCTGTGGGATCCAAAAACGGGCCGGCAGGTGCGGACATTTCCCGGGCATAATGGAGCCGTGTACGATATCGCTTTCAGTCCGGATGGCCAGTCGCTGCTCAGTGCCAGTGCGGACGATACCTGTAAAGTCTGGCGGGTCAGTGATGGGCTGCGGCTCGATACATTGCCTCAACCACTCAAGGAAGAGTACGCCTGCACGTTCAGTCCGAATGGCAACTGGATTGCAGCGGTCGGTGCGGACAAGAAGCTGCGTATCTGGAACCATCTTTCACGTAAAGACCCCAAAATCAATCTGCAATTGTTTGCCTTGTTCGCCCACGAAGCGATCGTTTCCCATTTACTTTGGCGGCCACAGGGAAGCCATCTGGTAACTTTTGCAGATAATGGTGTTATCAAATTGTGGAATGCGAGCGACTTCCGCGAAGTCTATCTGTGGAATGAAAAGAACCGGGAACTGATTTCTTCGGTCGCGTTCTCTTCCGATGGAAATTCCTTTTTCGTCGCCCGGCTCGATGGGTCGTTATTCTCCTACAGAATTCCAGATGAAAGCGACCTGGTCAGTTCAAATGCGGCTCAATCGACATTACGACCTCATTTACCGGAAGTGAAAATTGCGGAAAAATCGATCAATGAACAGGAACCGAATCAGACGCCGGGGCAGGCTCAACGGATAGATCTTCCGG
>WFOZ01000705.1 GCA_015487825.1 Planctomycetaceae bacterium | reverse complement strand
ATTTAAGCGTCAAGGGCAACTCATTTCCCGAATCCAACTAGCGGATGGACTACGCAGCAACAAACGGGATTTCTTGGCTTCCCTGGTTACGTTGTTTGCGTCATCAATTCTCATTATAAGAAAGATAAGATCGCGTGGCTCAAAAAGCATGGGGGGGGCGTTTTACCGGCGGGACCGATCGTCTGGTGGAACAGTTTACCGAATCAATCAGTTTCGATGCTCGCCTGGCTCCGTACGATGTCAAAGGTTCGCAGGCTCATGCGACAATGCTGGCTGAAATCGGCCTGATCACGTCTGAAGAAAAGGAAACGATCTGCACAACGCTGGATGAAATTCTGCAGGAAATCGAGCGGGGCGAATTCGAATTCTGTATCGAACTTGAAGACATCCACATGCACATCGAGCAGGAATTGACAAAACGAACCGGCGACGTCGGACGGAAATTACATACGGGACGCAGCCGAAACGATCAGGTGGCTACCGATGTCAAACTCTTTTTACGCGATGCGATTGATCACATCATCAAACTGCTGGGGGATGTGCAAACTGCATTTGTCGAGCGATGTGAACAGGATCTTGATGTTGTTCTGCCCGCCTTTACCCATTTGCAACGGGCACAGCCGGTGATGGCGGTGCATTACTGGCTCGCGTGGTGTGAAAAGTTTGAGCGGGATCGTTTACGAATGCTCGATTGCAGAACGCGGGCGAACGTGTCGCCGTTAGGCTGTGCCGCTCTTGCTGGAACGAGCTTGCCGATTGATCGAGCGAGAACCGCAGAACTACTCGGCTTTGATGCCGTTTCGCCCAACAGCCTGGATGTTTCGAGTGATCGGGATTTTCTGATCGAATTCGTTTCCGATCTGGCAATTATCGCGGTTCATCTAAGTAACTGGGCCGAAGAGTGGATTATCTGGTTCACGACCGAATTCAATTTCCTCAAACTGACAGACGCTTACACAACCGGTTCATCGATCATGCCGCAAAAGCGCAATCCCGATGTACTGGAATTGATCCGCGGGAAATCGGCTCGTGTAATCGCCGCCAATCAACATTTGCTCGCACTGACCAAAGGGTTGCCGATGGCGTATAATCGAGATTTGCAGGAAGATAAAATTCCGCTGTTCGATGCTTACGATACCATCGCCGCCTGTTTGGAACTGGCCGCTGCGATTATTGAAACGGCTACCTTGAACCGCGAACAGATTGAATCTCGCCTCGAAGAAGGTTTTCTCGATGCAACTACGTTGATGGAATATCTCATCAAAAAAGGAGTCCCGATGCGAACGGGACACTCAACCGTCGGGGCACTTGTTTCGTTATGCGAGCAAAAAAAATGCAGACTCGCCGATCTTTCTCTGGAAGATTTGCAGCAAGCGTGTGAGCAAATTGGAGAAGATGTCTACGATTGTCTGGGCGTGCAAAACGCCGTCCGCGCTCTGGTTTCGACAGGTTCCGGCGGCCCCAAACCAGTGGCGGAACAACTCGGCCGCTGGCAGAAAATTATCGGCTCGCGGAAGTAATCTATTTTATATATGGTTCAAAATCTCAGAATGGCTCTTGAACAGAAGGTAATTATTATGCCCTACGTAATGGTAGATATTGAATCCGATGGGCCAATCCCCGGTGACTATTCTATGATTTGTTTTGGAGCAGTGATTGTTGAACCGGGGCTTGAACGCACTTTTTATGGGAAGCTCAAACCAATTTCTGATTCTTTTATCCCAGAAGCATTGGCGGTGAGTGGATTTTCTCGTGAGCAGTGCCTCGATTTCGATGAGCCAAAGAATGTAATGGAAGAATTTCGTGCCTGGTTGAAAGCTAACTGTAAGGGGCGATTTATGTTTATTTCTGACAATAACGGCTTCGACTGGCAATTCATTAACTGGTACTTCCATCATTTCATCAACACAAACCCGTTTGGTTTCAGTTCGACTAATCTTGGTTCCCTTTACAAAGGGTTGAAAAATGACACCTTCGTTAATTTCAAGCATTTGCGAAAAACGAAGCATACGCATAACCCTGTTGATGACGCCCGTGGGAACGCCGAAGCACTCTTGCAGATGAAAGAAATGGGGCTCAAAATCAGTTTCAAATAGTCTGTTGAGTGACGGGCTTGCTTTGTATGTGGGTTAGTTGTTTAAGATGCGTGTGATGATATATTGAGCTCCAGCTTCTTGCTCTGCCCGAGTATCGTTTTTAGCAATATTTTCTGCTGCCAGAAATCCACTTCGCACGGCTGATTCCATCGTCGAGGGCCAGCCGGTTTTTGTCCAGTCGCCTGCGATTTGCAAATTACGAATTGGCGTTTGTTGAGGTGGACGTAATTTTTCGATGCCCGGTGTGACCGAGAAAACGGCCCGATGTTCTGTAATCACACGCGCATGTAATAATTT
>WFOZ01000704.1 GCA_015487825.1 Planctomycetaceae bacterium | reverse complement strand
TCCGCAATAGCGGACCCTACAAACAACCTGAATTTCTGCAATAATCAAATATCGCTGAATAGTTACTTCATGAGTTACTACTCAGCGGTGACTTTTGAGTTGTGTTATCTTCAGTGATGACTACTACATTTTGTGTTTCGTTCAGTGAGAAATATTTCCATTTGTGGTTGGTGTACTTTGGTAACACGACAAGTAGGTCAAAATAGGTACAATCCCCAAATCGCTGAGTAGTAACGCGGCTTTCGCAAATTTCAAAGGTATCGATTTGGTTACGGCTATCAGAATGAACCAGTCGTACTGGGAACTCAACAGTAAACAAAATCTGCTGCAAGGTGATATCTGCCGTTACAAAGTGTGGTTCTTCCTCTACTTTAATGGCTGAAGATTTGAAAAAGAGCCATTAAATTCTGCGAAGAACCCAAAATGTTACCTGCGATTACGGCTGTCAAAATAAGCCTGTGGCTTTGCACATAAGACTGTTAAAGATATCATGGCGACGTATGCAACCAGGCTGCATCGGTGATTCTGTTTTGATGTATCTCTTATTAATGAAATCTGAGTGAAAAAATTCATGGCAACTGCAAAAATTCTTATTCATGGAGAGTGGGTCGAATCGGACTCGAACGAAACTTTTCAGGCAGTCAACCCTGCTACCGGTGAAATATTCGACAGGCAATATCCGCTCAGTAACTGGACTGATCTTGATGCGGCATTGAAAGCTGCTCAGGCAGCTGATGAAATTGTACGAGACTGGCCGGGTGAACGGTTTGCCCAGTTTCTTCAAGCGTATGCCGATCTCATTGAAGCCAATGCGGATGAAATAGCGGCGATGGCTCATCAGGAAACAGCTCTTCCATTAACTCCCCGGCTTCGTGATGGCGAGCTACCGCGAACCACCGGGCAGCTTCGGCAGGCCGCTCAAGCTGCCTTGAGTGGCGAATGGGCACTGCCGGTAATCGATGAAGAAAATAATATCCGTTCGATGCACCGTTCTATAGGACCAGTGATTGTCTTTGGGCCAAACAATTTCCCGCTGGCTTTCAACGGAATTTCCGGAGGAGACTTTGCCGCTGCGATTGCAGCTGGGAATCCGGCCATTGCCAAAGGGCATCCTTCGCATCCGGAAACAACCCGTCTGTTGGCGGAAGCAGCGCTACAGGCGGCACAGGAGACGAATTTCCCCCCCGGTTTTGTGCAGCTTGTTTATCGCATGTCCGGAGAAGATGGGATTAAAACCATTAAAGATCCACGCATCGCTGCGGTCGGTTATACCGGGGCACTTGGTGCAGGCTTGAAAGTAAAGGCAGCAGCGGATGAAGCGGGCAAGCCGGCGTATCTGGAATTATCGAGTATCAATCCGGTCTTTGTGTTGCCGGGCTATTTCAGTGAAAAAAGTGACGATCTCCTTGATGAATTCACAGGCAGTTGCCTGATGGGATCGGGGCAGTTCTGTACGAATCCCGGTCTGGTCATTTTGCCTCCCGGAGATAATGTTTCCGGGTGGATTGGAAAACTTCAGGAAAAGTTTTCGGCTTCCAGTTGTGGTGCGCTGCTTTCTGAATCGGTTCGAGATAACTTTCTGGCCAGTGTCAAATTTTTAACCGAACAGGGAGCCGAGCTTCTTACCGGAGGGAAAGCTCAGCAAGGCGAAGGCTTTGCTGTTCAAAGCACATTGTTAACCTGCAGCGCCGAACAGTTTTTGAAAGCTCCTGAAACTTTTCAACGGGAAGCTTTCGGAAATGGATCGTTGCTTGTAACAACCAGCGATACAGACCAGATGATTCAGATCGCCCGAGCTCTGGAAGGTCAGTTAACAGGAACAATCTATCTTTCTGAGAACGACGACGATGCGGCTGTTTATTCGAAACTGGAACCGGTATTGCGTCGAAAAGTCGGCCGTTTGCTGAATAATAAAATGCCCACCGGCGTGGCTGTTTCACCTGCCATGAACCACGGCGGACCGTATCCTGCAACCGGACATCCCGGCTTCACATCCGTGGGAATTCCGGCTTCAATGCGGCGTTTTTCGATGCTGCAGTCTTACGATAACATCCCGCAACAGCGACTCCCTGCTGCTTTAAAATCATAACGAAAAACTCTTTTCAGATTTTCACTGCAAAATGACTCTCTTCAGGTT
>WFOZ01000703.1 GCA_015487825.1 Planctomycetaceae bacterium | reverse complement strand
TCGCCATGCTGTGTTCTTATTGGAACGACTTTTTTCTGATCCAGTTTGCTCCTTTTCTTCCAGTTCATTTTCCAGAATGTTGTCTATTTCAGGCATCAATGATGCAGCCAGCATGGGGCCGATTTCAGGGCGTGATTCGAGTAAATCGATCAGTCGCTGTAATTGTGCAGCACTCATCTCGTCAATTCCATACTCTAACGAGCGAAAGCGATGCATCTCATATTCATATCGATGAAAATGGAACATGATTTTTTTCAGTATTAATTCCTGCACCCACGGAGCCGACTTGCCGGTTATTGTCGCATCAAGAACATCAGCCAGACTCGGTGAACGTTCGCCATAACCGATATGTGGCGGGGGATCCCAATGGGGCGGGAAGTCGTTTTTTTTAAGAGACGACATTGCAGCAACAGCTTCCTGAAGTTTCCCCGCACGCAGCAACCGTTCCACCTGCCTGCGATTTTGCTGTTCCGGTTGCGTCAACGGAAGAATGAAACACCATATCGCCAGACTGGCAAAGGCGAACAACCAGAGAGAACGAGCCATTGGTTGAGTTGAAGAGGCTTCTTCCAGTTGAGAAACAGTGTTGAGCTGATCGAGATCTTTTCTCGCCGGGGGCCAAAAGCAGATTGAGGTGATGAGCCAAATTGGGAATGTCACCACACCGAGAAAACCAATCATAAGCCCGGAACTGAGAACAAGGTTCTCTCCATCGGTCAGATGAATTCCTCCCATAATATTGAAGACCGGCAGCGGTGTGTAATAGATCAGGCCCAACGCGAGAGAATCGGCAAATAACATCACGATACAAAATGCTGCAAACAACGATGATCGGCACAGAACAGAGATGACACGAGTGATCAGCAGCACCCGCCAGATTGAGACGATGCCCAGCAGATTGAGGTTGTACCGGACTGCATCCCCTTCTGTAAAAAAACGTTCAACCGGAAAAGCATACAACCAGGCCAAAGGGGCCGTCATCCAATATAAAGCGAGAAAACTGCTATACCTCAGACTGTTTACTGGGCCGTCTTTTTTTGAATAAGATGGAAAAAAACGAATCACGAAATAAAGCAGCAAGGACGAACCGATCGAAGCGACTAGTGGAATGAACAGAAACCACGGTTCATGCAGCAGATCCTCAGCATCGTACTCCCGTGCAAAGCCAGCCGAAAAAACGAAGATTAAACCAATCCAAAGCGCATGTGGCTGTTTTGCAATCTGCAAAATTGCCTTTCGATTACCTATCCAGTATTTCAGAAGAGTTCTAATATTCATGAGCGAAAACGTGGATGACGCCTCCAAATTTGTTTGCGTATTTTTTCCCGTCGTGCTGTTGCCTCAACACTGAATACTTTTTTGATGACCTCATAATACCCGGCTTCCAATTCTTCAACCGTCATTCGGTCAGGGTAATAGGTAACATCAAACAGATTGTAGTAGGGCCAGCCTCGATCTTCGATCAATCGGCCTTCCCGCTGAAGTCGATTATACAAAGTGGTTCCCGGAAAGGGTGTCTGCAGCGTGATCTGCACTTCAGCCAACGGGCTGTGCAGTAGAAATTCAACCAGCCGATCCAGCGATTGCACCGTCTCGCCTTCAGCCCCGACAATCATGCAACCATTCACTGCGACACCTGTATTCTGAATTGCTTCAATCGCAGCGAGCATTCTTTTCAATTCAGCCTGTTTTGTTCCCATGCCGGGATATCGAAATTCAAGTGATTCAATACCGATCAAAACCTGGACACATCCAGAAGCCGCCAGACCGGAAAGTATTGCAGGATTCTCGCCGATTCGCCAATCAGCTTCCGTGAAATATCGAGCTTCAGCCGTAGCGAGAACATCAAACAATTCCTGCGGATCGCGCTGTCCAGCGAATGTGTTATCATCAGCCAGTTCGAGCCACGGTTTGGGAGCGTGAGTCGTTAAGGCAACCAATTCCCGCTGTATCTGGTTGATCGGCTTTTCACGGAATTTTCCCAATAACCGACTGGCACCACAGAACTCGCACGCAAAAGGGCAACCGCGCTCTGTTTGTAGTGTCATGCGCTGCCGCAACCGATCTCCCAATAAATCATATCGAGGAATCGGAGCCTGTCCCAAATCAAACGGAGCATCTGCCTTGTAGTATTGTTGAAGTCGTGATTGTCTGGCATCTTCCAGTATTGTCTGCCAAACAGGTTCTCCTTCACCGATGACCACCGCGTTGCAGTGTTGCGCCGCCTCATCCGGACAGGATGTTACATGCAATCCTCCGAGCACGACAGGCACTTTCCGCTTTCGCAATGCATCGCTTAGCCGGTATGCTTGTTCAATCGAAGCCGTTAATGCGGAAATTGCGACAAGCGTCGGGTTTTCAGCGAGAATTTTTTCGAGGAGTTCATCACGATACCGACTCGGTTCATAATAGCTACAACTCCATTCGGGAGGATTCAACCCCGCCAATGTGAGCAGGCCAAGAGAAGGCAACTCGCTTAAAGCACCGGCACGACGCCGCAAGCCGGGTAATGTCATCCCGAGTTCCAATAATGGTTTGGAAACAACACGCAATCCGGAAAGTGTTACCAAAGTAACATGCGGCATTGGCAAGACCGATTTCATTATGAAAAATACCCGAGTGGTGGGGAATCGGGGGTGTTGAAACGCTCTTCTTTCCACGGGTCGCCGTGGTTGTGGTAGCCTTCGCGTTCCCAATAGCCGGGTTGGTCTTCTGCGACGAATTGAATCGAATTGAGCCACTTGGCACTTTTCCAGGCATAAAGCAGCGGCACGACCAACCGCACCGGGCCGCCATGGTCGGCATCGAGAAGTTCGCCATCGTGCGTATCACACAATAACGCATCTTCCGATAGAAAATTTTCGAGCGAAAGATTTGTTGTCCAACCGTTATCGTAAGCACCGGGAAGAACAAACTTGGCTTCCAGCTGCACGCCGACCATTTCTGCAATCAGTTTTGTCGAAACTCCTTCCCACATATTGGCCAGCCGCGACCATTTGGTGACGCAGTGAAAATCGGAAAAGACCTTCACACGAGGCAACTTCCTGAATTCTTCCCAATTGAGTCTGATTGGATTATCGACCAGACCACCAATTGTCAACGACCACTGTTGCTTCGAAATATCCATTACCGGCCCGGCTTGCAATACCGGCCATTTGCGCGTGCGAGATTGCCCCGGCGGAATTCGATCCTCTCGCAACGTGTCCGAACTAATAATCACATCCCCCGGCAACCCCTGCGAAGTGGCCGGTTCGCAGGATTGATATTTCGGATCTGTTGATGG
>WFOZ01000702.1 GCA_015487825.1 Planctomycetaceae bacterium | reverse complement strand
CTGGGATACCATCGCAGCCTGGGCAGGGCAAAATTTTGGGATTGAGATTGATCCCTCTGACCTTCGAGGTATGAATCAGGAGCAGCTTGAAAAGCACTTACACGATCTTTCCATTCGCCAGGCGGAAGACCTTATTGAAGAACAGATTGAGGAATTTCTGCCTGAAGGAGAAGATAATGAACGGGAATGGAACTGGCTTGGATTATCCCGCTGGGCGAATTCCCGTTATGGTTTGAACACGAATGATCGTGAACTGAAAACCGAAGGCCGGAACAAGGTCTTTCGGTTGATTTTTGATCGTGCGTTAAAAGCACTGGAAAAAATTGATTACTCTGGGGCAGAACAGTTTCTTTCTTCCGATTTGGGAACACGCTCCATTTCCGGCTGGCTTGATCAGCAATATGCATTTCTGATTGAGCCCGAAGAATTGAAAGGGCTGGAGCCGCAGCAGGTAGAAGAGCTGGTTCTGGAAAAAATTCTAAAAGAGTATCGCGTCCGTGAAATTCACTTCCCGGTTTCTGTTGGCATGAGCCGGTTTATGACGCGAAGCCGATCCGGCGAACAGTACGATAGGCTCGGCCTGGCTCGCTGGGCGGAGTCTCGTTTCCATACAAAGCTGGATCCGGAAAGCATCGAACAGAAATCGCGTAACGATCTCGAAAAACTTCTCAACGAACGCTCTGGAGCTTACTTTCAGGGAGACGAACTGCTTCAGGAAATTGACGATATCGTCGAGGAAACATTCAGTGATGTTTCCTTAGAATCGAGTGAAACTGTCGAGGTCAGTGCGGAGAAACTGCAAAATCTGATTCAATGGGCGAACCGGAAATTTGAAACCTCTCTACAGGTTGAACAGTTTGAAGGACTTGATCGTGACCAAACCAGAAACCTGCTTTTACAGCATTACGACACCCGTTACCGACCGGAATTTTCACATACAGAACGGATGATAATGCTGGAAGTGCTCGACCATGCGTGGAAAGAGCATCTCTATTATATGGATCATCTCAGGTCTGGAATTGGTCTGGTCAGTTACGCGCAGAAAGACCCCAAAGTTGAGTACAAGAAGGAAGGGATGAAAGCGTTCGAAGCGATGTGGGATCGCATTGGCGAACAGGTAACATCGGCTCTGTTTCGCGTCGAAAGCGAAAGCCCGGAGTTTGTCAGTTCCCTGTGGGAAATTACCGCGATTGAACATGATGAATTCGAAGAAGAGCTCCCGCCTGAACCAGCCGGCACACAAAACATCGTGGAAGGAAATCTTCCCCCCGAACCAGGCGCCCCGGATAAACCGATTGAGCCGATTAGAAATCGAGTCGAAAAAGTCGGCAGAAACGATCCCTGCCCCTGTGGCAGCGGCAAAAAATATAAAAAATGCCACGGCAAAAGTTAAAAGATAATGGATAGTTCGACGCATCGCGTCTGAGTTGCGAGGTGACGGGAAGTCCGAGAGTGTAGTTTCACTGTAACTATTCAATATGTCAGGCTGGAAAGCCTAGCCTACATTTTTTGGGAATGGATTCCCTTATGTTGCGTTATGTGCTGAATCTTATTTATTTGCTTCTGATTCTTGGCGTCTCGCCGATACTTCTTTATCGCCGATGGACACAAGGGAAATATCGCGATGGCTGGTCGCAAAAACTGTGGGGCAACCTTCCCGTTCGAACCGGTAATGCCCCTTGCTTGTGGTTTCATGCGGTCAGCGTCGGCGAGGTGTTACAGCTTGAACCGATTGTCGCCGGGTGGAAGCAGAAGCATCCTGAATGGGATATCGTCATCAGTACAACAACAAACACCGGCTTGCAGGTTGCCCGGGACAAGTTTGCCGGGTGCCACCTTTGTTACTGCCCACTTGATTTCACCTGGGCAGTCCGCAAGGCTTTTGATCAAATTCGCCCCAGCGGTTTTGTGTTGGTCGAACTGGAACTTTGGCCCAATTTAATTGATGAAGCACATCGAAGAAATATCCCGACTGCAATCATTAACGGACGATTGGGCGAGAAAAGTTTTCGTGGTTATTCCCGAATTAAAAATCTGATCCGTCCGTTATTACATCCGTTCGGCTGTATCGCAGTTCAGAATAATGTTTATAAAGATCGTTTTGAATCACTCGGCGCAAACCCGGCTTCCTTGCACGATGTCGGGTCGATGAAGTTTGATCGATTAAAAACTGATCGTGGCGCAGCTGAGGTATGCGAATTACGAACAGCGTTTGGGCTTGAAGAAAATGCAATGGTGTTGATGGCTGGAAGCACGCACGCTCCCGAAGAACAAATAGTTATCGACTCCTGGAAACAACTGCGAATATCATTTCCCGAATTGCAATTGATTCTCGCCCCGCGGCATGCAGAACGCTTCGAGGAAGTTGCGAACCTGATCAGAAAAAACGGCTGTCAATTATTCAGGCGATCTGAGAGTTCTCAACAAAAACCAGAAAAACAATCGGTCCTGCTTCTCGACACATTAGGCGAACTTTCCGCTTGCTGGGGGTTGGCGCAGATTGCTTATGTTGGTGGGACGTTAACCAATCGAGGTGGTCAGAACATGATGGAACCTGCCGCCTACGGCTGTGCAGTGATGTTCGGCCCCAACACATGGAATTTCACTGATATTGTTGAAGAACTGAAGAACCGAAATGCCTCTCTGGTTGTGGATAATCAGGATGCTCTCCAGTTCGAAGTTCGTAACTTGATTGAAGATAGTGGGTTACGGCATGAGCTAGGGACGGCGGCGTCAAAATATGTGCTTTCAAAGCGAGGAGCCACGAAAAAAACAATCAACTGCCTGGAGCAGTTGTTAGGCCTTGAAATAAAGGCAATTTCTTCAAGAGCGGCTTGATTCCAGCTTGCAGGCTTTAAGTACAAGCATAAACCGGTAAGATGAGTGGCAGCATGGTGGTTGAAAATTTGCAAGGTTCGGTGTACGAGCCAAAATGAGGAGATTCAGGCCAGGCGGTGGTTCATGATAGTGGCCCCTACGGTATAAACAGATCGATTTTTGAGGAATAGAAATGGCGAATTATTTTTTCACGAGTGAAGCTGTCAGTATGGGGCATCCGGACAAAGTTTCGGATCAGGTTTCGGATGGTATTCTCGATGCGTTACTGGCACAGGATCCGATGGCTCGTGTTGCTTGCGAAACGTTATGTACAACGGACTTTGTCTGCCTCTCGGGAGAAATTACTGCCAACGCTGAAGTCGATTACGAAGCAGTTGCCCGAAAAGTAATCCGTGAAATTGGTTACACGAGTGATGATATCGGCTTCAATGCAGATACCTGTGAAGTGCTTGTCAAACTGCATTCACAATCTGGCGATATTGCGATGGGGGTTGATCGCGATGGCGCGGGCGATCAGGGATTGATGTTCGGCTTTGCGTGTAATCAGACGGAAGAATATATGCCGGTTCCGATTGCGTTATCGCATCGCATTTTGAATCGTCTGACAGATGCTCGTCAGAAAGAAGGCGTCAACTGGATACGACCGGACAATAAATCGCAGGTCTCTGTTGAATTCGATGGCAGTCGCCCTGTTGGGATTTCTGCGATTGTCGTATCAACACAGCACTCACCTGAGATCAGCCAGGAAGAAATATCGGAATATGTCATCAACGAAATTGTCAAAGACGTCGTTCCGGATCGATTTCTGAATGATAAAACACATTATCACATTAACCCGACCGGTCAATTTATTGTTGGTGGACCTCATGGAGATACGGGGTTAACAGGCCGGAAAATTATCGTCGATACCTACGGCGGTTGGGGACGACACGGCGGTGGTGCATTCAGCGGGAAAGATTCGACAAAAGTAGATCGCTCAGCTGCGTACATGGCCCGTTACGTTGCCAAGAATATTGTGGCGGCAGGATTGGCGAGTGAATGTGAAGTACAACTTGCCTACGCAATTGGTGTTGCAGAACCGGTGAGCATTCATATCACTACAGGCGGAACAGCTGTTGTCGATGAAGAAAAAATTGCAGCCGCAGTTCGAGAAATTTTCCCGCTGACTCCCAAAGGCATTATCGAAACTCTCGATTTGCGACGCCCGATCTTTCAGAAAACAGCCTGGGGTGGTCATTTCGGTCGCAACGAGTCCGACTTCAAATGGGAAGCAACAGACAAAGCCTCCGCATTACGCGAAGCGGTCGGATTGGGAGCAGAAGTGCCAGTTGCTGAATTTGTTATGAGTTAATCAATACCGAAAGCGTCGGGCGAGCCTGGCTTGCCCGGCTCAGCAGGTTTATTCGGCCCGCTGACAAAAATGAGTGCTAGTAATACAGGAGACGAAGGAGTGTTTCCATGAATAAGTTGAACAGATCACCGATAGCGACCGGTCTGAGTAATTGGGCAACGATTTTAAAAAGCTCTCTGCATTTACAGATTGGCTGGGGGTTGGGTTGTCTCTGGCTGCTGGCGGGACTATTGCTTCTAAGCTGCCGCATGTTGGGAAGTTTCACGCCCGATACCGATTCCGTTCGTGCTTTGGGAGTTGTTCTGCTTCTTAATGGGATAGTACTCTCCGCTGATTGGCTGCTTCTAAAGTTGTCAGAAAACAGCCCCTGTTCTGTCTGGGAAATTCTGGTTTGGCCGGGCTTTTTTTTCGCGGGGGCAATCGCGATGACATTGGCAATGCTCCCTGGAGGATCGTCGCTGGCGGTTTTAACCGGCATTGGTATATTACTGTTGCTTGGTTTTTTTCTGGCAGAGATCTCTCTCGGTTTGCTTTCCTCAGATGTTGATGCACAGGTTTCGTCTGCTCGCTCAAACAGCGTCGATATAATACACGGCTTTTCAAACTCTGCTGATCATGCCGAACCGGAAGAACAACTCACCCAATGGCTCTCTCGCAAGCAGGACGAACAGGGGACAGACATTGTTGAAGGGATGGTTCGACTGGAACTGGCAGCAGGGCAAATTCAAAAAGCGGCTCACATTGCTTTTACGCCATCATTCTCTTCTGTTCCACAAATGGAATGTGAACCGCTGGGGGATGCTGAGGTAGAAGTTATTGTGGGAGACGTCTATCCGCACGGGTTCCGCGTCGAAATTCGGCGAACCGATTCCAATCGGGAAGCAACCGAAGTCGAAGTCGGCTTCCAGGCGGTCTGTGCCGGTCCGAATCAAAATGCAGCGTAAACAATTTTCGTACGAATGGTGAGGGCAGAGAGAATGAGAAAATGTCTTCTTCTGGTTGCGATGTTATTTGTACCTTTTTTGCACCCGCAATACGCCTGTTCGCAGTCCTCTCCCATAGTGGCTGCAGTGAATAGAGAGAAAATTGATAAAGACCGCCTTCATCTTTATCTGTTGATGCAGGGAATTCCGGAAGCGAACTGGGCGGAGTACGAGAAACAGTTGCTGGAACAATTGATTGACCGCACAC
>WFOZ01000701.1 GCA_015487825.1 Planctomycetaceae bacterium | reverse complement strand
TTAATGCCAATGCTGGTGATTGGGATCGGTGTCGGTTCGGCTCTCGCCGGTTGGCTCTCCGGAGGCACGATTCAATTAGGAATGATTCCAATCGGGGCGATGGGAATTGCATTCTGTTCGATGGTGATCGGGATAATTGGCTGGGATATCGATATCACCTCTTCGCTTTCTCAGCAGGCAGGTTATGTGCCGACTGCAATCTGGCTGGTGTTGTTGGGAACAATCGCGAGCTTGTTTTATGTCCCCCTGGAAACATTTCTGCAACATCGCTCTCCTGAAAAAATCCGCGGGACCATTCTTTCTGCCAGTAATGCGTTGACCAATACATTCATGCTGGTCGCAATGGGGTTATTTCTACTGCTTCGTGAAGGGTTCAAATTTGATCCGCCCACCGTCTTTTTTGTTTCCGGTTTAATCACGGTGCCGATTGTTGTCTCCAGTTTTTCTTATTATGGAGATCGTTTCGGGCGTTTTTTAATGCGTTCGCTTTGCAATCTGTTGTATTCGGTTCATCTGCACGGATTCGATAAAATTCCGGAACAGGGGAGAGTGTTGCTTGTGCCGAATCATGTTTCGTGGATTGATGGAGTTCTGCTGAATGGATTTCTTCCTCGGCAAGCTCGCTTTATGATTTACACCGAATACACAAAAAAATGGTACACCAGATGGGCTGCCTCGTTGTATCGTGTGATTCCTCTATCGCCGCAGGATGGACCAAAGGCGCTGATAAAATCACTCAAAGACGCCCGTAACTCACTGCAGTCGGAAGAAGCCGTTTGCATTTTTCCGGAAGGAATGATTACGCGATCCGGACAACTTAATCCTTTCAACAAGGGGGTAATGAAAATATTTCAGGGGACCGATGCTCCTGTCTATCCGATTTATATTCACGGTTTGTGGGGAAGCAAACTAAGTTACCGCAGAGGGTTAATGAAAAGCCCCTGGCAGTGGCGAAGGCGTGTCGATGTTTATGTGGGCGAGCCTCGCAAAGACTTTGAAAATATCGGGCAGGTTCATCGGGCTGTTGAAGAGCTTGCAGCAAAATCGGTGCAGGATCGTCTGAGTGACGAAATAGTACCTGCTCGTCGGTTTGTGCGGCAGTCACGCAGTAGCTTGTTTCGTAAAAAAGTAGCCGATTCTTCAGGAGCTGAATTGACAGGAGGCAAGCTTCTGGCAGGCACTCTCGCATTTCAGCGAGTTCTTAAACGGGAGGTTTTTTCTCAGGATGAGAAGTTTGTTGGCGTGCTTCTCCCTCCTTCCGTGGGAGGGGTGATTGCCAATGCGGTGTTGGCTATTTCCGATAAAGTCTCTGTCAATCTGAATTACACTCTGACCGATGAAGTGATCAATCATTGTATTGAAGATGCAGGTGTTAAACGGGTTCTTACCAGTAAGCGGTTTATTGAAAAACGACCTGTCAATTTGAATGCAGAGCTTGTTTTTCTGGAAGACCTGAAAGAAAAAATCACTTCTGCAGACAGGCTGCTTGCAGCCATGCAGGCCTATCTGCTTCCAGCGTTTTGTATTGAAAGAAAATTGAAACTGCATCGGCAGGATTGCTACGCCCCGATGACAATTATATATACCTCCGGATCAACGGGGGAACCCAAGGGAGTTGTGCTGACGAATCATAACATCAGCACAAATATTTGGGCGGTTGATTATCTGCTGAGCCTGGGGAAACAGGATACGTTGATTGGAGTATTACCCTTCTTTCATTCTTTTGGATATACCATCTCGTTATGGGTGGTCATGGCTTATCCTCCGATGGGGGTTTATCACTTCAATCCACTTGATGCCCGTATGATCGGCAAGTTAATTCAGCGGTATCGTGGTTCAGTCATCCTTTCTACACCAACATTCTTACGCAATTATTTGAAGCGGATTACGCCCGAGCAATTCAAAACAATTTGGTTGGTTGTTCTCGGAGCAGAAAAACTACCTCAGGATGTTGCCCAACAGTCGATTGATAAATTTGGTGTCTCGCCGATTGAAGGGTATGGCACTACAGAACTTTCTCCTCTGGTTTCTGTGAATGTTCCGGACGTGGTCGAAGATCATGCTGTTTTGAATTACAACAGAAGAGGAACAGTCGGGCAGGCAATTCCCGGAACTCTTGCAAAAGTTGTTCATCCCGAAACTCATGAAGAACTTCCTCTTGATACCGAAGGCTTGTTGTTAATCTCCGGTGTGAATGTCATGCTCGGTTATTACAACAAGCCGGAAAAAACAGAAGAGGCGATGATCGACGGTTGGTACAATACCGGCGATTTCGCAAAGCTCGACGCAGACGGCTACATCACTATTACCGGGCGACAAAGTCGTTTCTCCAAAATCGGTGGCGAAATGGTGCCTCATATTCGCGTTGAAGAAACTCTCGCAGCAAAGCTTGATCAGATTGACCCTGTTCCCGATGAACAAGCTGAAGCAACACCGGGTAGCGATGTTCGCCTGGCTGTCACTTCTATTCCCGATCCCAAAAAAGGAGAACGGCTTGTCGTTTTCCATCGACCAATGAATTGTAAACCGGACGAGCTGTTAAACAGTCTTAAAGACTCCGGCTTACCTAACCTCTGGCTCCCCTCAGCAGATTCCTTTGTTGAAGTTGAAGATATCCCACTGCTGGGCACAGGGAAACTCGACCTCAAAGGATTGAAAACTAAAGCACTGGAACATTTTGGAGTTGAACAGGGATAGGGATATTGGACATGAATAGATAGTCCACTTGGTCAGTATTGTCACACCCTGCGAAATACGATCTTGATTATGCGACATTGAATATCGTTTGCAGTATCTCTTCATATTATCTCTTATTCCGTTTCAATCTTTCGTTCCATTCTGACGTCATGTATTTCAGCGTGGAGGTCACTGGTGCACCATGTTGCAATGTTTTCTCGGGTTATGTTAAATCCCATTTTATTGAACAGAGAGACATTTCCAGTTTCCTTGATCGTGTTTAATGCGACGATGTTATGCCCAACACGTTTTGCGCGGCAAATGATCGATTCTATCATGTCATGTGCGATGCCCATCCGCTGAAATTCGGGAAGGACGGCTAATCCAAGCACGTGAAGGCATTTCCCTTCACTAAGGAGTTCTACTGAACCCACAATCTGACTATTTATTTCAGCCACAAGCCGGTTACTTTCTTTAATATTCCTGGTTCTGGATACAGCAGCCTGGGCGGTTGGGCGATAGATGGCTCGCAGTGGCTCAAACGCTTTCTCAAAAACCGCATTCGCTGACGTAATATCTTCAGCGTCAGCCTCGCGAATTGTTACTTCAGTTGACATGATAAAGCAAAATATAACCGATGGTCGAATGATGTTCGAGCAGATGAAGAAACATTGACTCAATCCATCCAGCGTTGCAGTCTTTCCAGAATCTCCTGCAATACAAAAATATCAGACTCCGGGCGTTTGCCACTATTGATATGTGTTTCGTCAGTTTCGATCCAGCCTCGCAGTTTCAAAAATTGGGCGGCTGAATGTTTGTAGGCTCCGGTCGGGACGCGGAATGTGAAGAAACCGAGATACTGTAAGGCATCATTGAGCTCATAAAATTCGTTGTTACCGGTAGCCCAGTAATGATCTCGTTTGGCGAACAGATCGGGAGCAAAAGTTGAAAGGCCGAGTAAGTAGTCAGAACCATATTTTACCATATCGATGGCCAGATCGTTCCCTGTCAGGACGCGGAACTCCGGACGAATTCTATCACGAACTTCCAGGCGATCCCATTCCGGTTGTCGTAGCAAAGAGGAGTGTTTCGCTCCGATGCACTCGGGGATTTGGATCAATTCCTGGTATAAGTCCA
>WFOZ01000700.1 GCA_015487825.1 Planctomycetaceae bacterium | reverse complement strand
GGATAAAGGCATGCAAACAGACCTCAAAAATAGATCTCTCGTCTTCTGGTGCGTATCATGGTTCTCTACTATTGGTAAGTTCAAATCCAAAATGGTTGATCGCCTCTCCATTCCGCCATGGAAATCAACGGCTCTGACAAACTCGCTTGTGTTTCAGCTGAAAAATCAACGTTCGCACGCACTGCGTAGTTAATGTGTTTTACATCTGAGGCTGACAAGCCCTCGTACCAACTTGGCTCACAAGCAAAATTTTCGGTATGGACGAATAAGAACCAAGTAATCGCAGTTTCGAGTCCATTCTGTTGCAAGAGGCTATCGATGAACCGCAATGGCGCGGCCCCTCGCCCTTCGATGTATGACAGAATCAGGAAACCATTATATTCACCTACAGCGAACGGACTCAAAGTAACAAATAACGGATCAAGGTCGCGGCTGAAATCTTCAAAATCTTGCAGAGGGTTTCCGTCGAAGTCGAGATCGGGTGAAAACACGAAATTGGACGCGATCGGCGGTCGAGATTTAAATGGAACAATCAAGCTGCGGAGCCGCATGAAGTTGCCCGAAGTGAGTATTCCATCCATTTCCATTTTGATTCGTTCAATTTCTTCAGAGCCTCGTAGCGATGCAGCGTTGAAGAGTTTTGCCTCTGGGGACAATTCAATTTCGACATCATCGCCAATTTGATGTATTTTGCGTATGGTTTCTACTGGCAACAGCGACTCAGCCTGCTTTCGTTTCAGATATGCTTCTTTTGCAATAGCCCGATAGGAAAGCATGAATAGCTGCTGTGGTTTACAAGCAAATAGCTCGTCTTCGATGCACTCGAAAAGTTGCTTGTCATGTTCTGAACAAAATCCAGAAAATGTCGAAGTATCGCCAATCCCAGTCAACGCAAATTTCATTGGTCCATCAGCGGACGGATTGTACAAGTCAGGAATCAATGAGTACACGTGTCCGTTCCGTGAAATCGGACGCAGCATAGATTGTTTCGATAGCGTATGAGCATCAATAATTGTGCTAGAACATGCTGGCGACTTAGCCATGCAGACTTTCGTTTTGAATTTCCGAAGGAAAGACTGGATAGCCGATGAAGCCTCACGTGGATTCGGTATGTCGCTAAAACTTTCGAACATTATGGAGCAAATTTCTACTGGTCAGTTTACTCTGTGGTGAACGAAGTCTTCAGAAGACGCAAGGTATTAAGCAGTCGTCCCTGAAAAGAACTCACCACGTCTGGAAGGCGAAGATTGATCTTGTCGTCCTGTCCGTAGAATAATGTCCGATTTTTAAACGTGTCAAAACGTCCGTCATTGGTACGGTCCGGAAAAAGTACGAACTTCTCGATACAGGCCCCATTTGAGATGACTCGGTATGCCTTTGGCATGTCGTCAAGCAAGCCTTGATGAATTAAGTGATTCCGTACGACTTCAATCTCCGTAAGCAAGGTGCACTTTTCAAACAGCGTGTCAACAGTGCCATCGAGCGAGGTTCGATTCCGGTCCCCGTAGAGAAGATTCTTCGAAGCGAGTTTCGGATACGACGAGAAATCCTCCCGTAGGCTCTTTATCTCAATGGCCACTTTCGTTACATAATCGAGCAGACTGTGAAGCCTGATGTAGACGAACCCCAACAGTGCGTGGAGCTTGGTAACGGTTGGGGAGGCAACAAAGCGGACACCATCTTCTTCTGGTACTGCGTGCGAGTAAAACTCCTCAAGGTTAAGCACTTGGTAAAACTCGCCTTGAAGCTGCATTACCTCTTTGCTGCATTCTTGAATTCCCGTCACGAGCATTCTGCAGTCGTACAGATAGAGAGCCTTGTAGGACGGGGCCCCGACTGGAAGTGCCTGAAGCAACCGACCAAAGTCCTCCTTGGACATTTTGGATTCCGAGTTCATTCCGGCAGTTGATAGGAACTGCGGTGAAGACCAGAGAAAAGAATAATAGTCTTCCTTGCTTCCAAAAAGGCATTCAGCGAAAGCATCCGATAGCTCAACGCAGACCGAATCAATGTCGTAAAGGTGGTTGTCGCGGTTTGGGTACCAAACTCCATGTAGGTCGCGAATGAAATAAATTGTGTGAGCATTGACAACTTCCGTTACCGGTATGCCGTTCAGGGATAGATAGGGAATCGATTGCAACGTGATCACGATCCTATTACGACTAACGCTTCGAGATGGGGTGGGTTGTCGACCAATTTACGTTTTTTGCAAAAAGGGGAACAGTGTATCCAATTCCGCAGCATTGCCTTGTGATGTGATTTATAGCTCATTATGGCTGATGAGCTTATATTTAAGTGAACTTGAATTTACAATTCTGGAATCCCCTTTGGATTTTTGGGGTATGAGTATGGATAAAAGGTATTCATACAGATGGTCTGCACAGTACGCGGGCGTATCATCACTGACCTGCAAGCAATATGTAATCTAAAGTGTATGTAGTCATCTCGTGTTATACACTAGCCATATGGTGTATCAATGCCACAGTGTTATAATTCATCTTTTTTGCATAAAATAAAACCAATGCATTCTTCTGCTGAAATCGACTCCGGTTGTTTCCCTTTGAATTGCCCCTCTGAAAGTTCTGTATTCCAGGTAAGTCGCACGCGACATCGCTTTGCTAATTCCAGCACGGTTTGTTTTGCACCGTTTTCTCCTTCTTGGTCAAGGTCGAACATGACTGAAATGTGGGTGTTGTGGATTTCGTTGGCGAGGGTTGCGAGTTTATTCGCTTGGGTTTCGGTGATCATG